>WBUW01000020.1 GCA_008933495.1 Pseudorhodoplanes sp. | reverse complement strand
CAATATTCAGCGGCCGCAACACCACGGGACGGACAAGCGCACATGTCAGAAAGAGCGCGGCAGCCGCGGCAAGCCACGGCCACCAGGCGCCGTTCTGCCAGACGTTCAACCCGGCCAGGATCGCCAGCGCCGCCGCCATGACCATGCCGAACGACCGGTCCGAGCCCGGTTGAACCGAATTTTCGCGCGTGAAGCTTTCGTGGGCCATTTGGATCATGAACCTGTGCCGCATGCTTGGACGACACTTGCCATTGATAGGATTGTCATTTCAAGCCCGCCTGAGGCCGGGCCGGTGATTTGACTGGCCGGCGGGCGCGGGCTACACGGCTCCCGCGATCGTCAATACCCCGCGCCGGCCGAGTTGGTGAATGGCGTCTGCTCTGAAAACAGCGATTTTCGGGATCATTTCGGTCGCCATCGCGATTGTCGGGACGCTTGTGACGGCGGAACTGCTGCTGCGCTTCCTGCCCTATAATGAAGGGTTGCGCGCTCAGGAAGTTGCCGCCCGGCAACCGGTCTTCCGGTTCGCGTCCAACCGCACGTCCACATACTCGGACGGATGGAATTTCAATCTGGTCAACCGCGTCCGCGTCAACAATGACGGCTTTGTCAATGACCGCGACTATGACGCGGCGGCAAAGAGCCCGCTGCTGGCCATCGTCGGCGACAGCTATATCGAGGCGGTCATGGTGCCCTACCGCGAGACCGTCCAGGGTCGGCTGGCGTCGGCGTTGGAAGGTCGCGGGCGCGTTTACAGTTTTGCCGCCTCGGGCGCCGGGCTGTCGCAATATCTGATCTGGGCCCGCCATGCCCGAGACACCTATCGCCCCGCCCTGTTCCTGTTCAACATCATCCCGAACGATTTCGCCGAGTCCTTGCACAAGCTTGAGCACAGCCCCGGGTTCTGGCGCTTTGAGGCCAGGTCCGATGGCGGTGCCGACTGGCGGCTGACCGAGTACCGCCCGAGCCTGTTGCGTCGCGTGATGCGCAATTCGGCGCTCGCCATGTACCTGACCCAGAATGTCCGCGCGCACACGGCGCTGCGCCTCAATTTCCAGAATCTTGGCGCCGACGACCGGCGCTGGGTCGGCAATATCGAGGCCACGACGCCGGAGGCGCGCCTGGCGGATTTTCGCTGGGCCGTCGACCGTTTCCTGGAGCATCTGCCGGCCTATTCCGGTGTGCCCGCGGAGCGCATCATGCTGTCGTTCGACGGCTTCAGGCCGCAAATCTATGGTGGGCCGGAGGAATTGCACTTCGCGATGCGCAGCACCTGGGCCACCATGCGCAGTGAAATGATGAACAAGGCCACGGCCCTCGGCATGACGGTCATCGATCTCGATCCGCTCCAGCGCGAACGCTTTGCGCGCGATCGGCAGCGATTCGAATTTCCGACCGACAGCCACTGGAACGGCCGCGGCCACGAAATTCTGGCCGATGCCGTGCGTGCGTCCACGCCTTTCCGGGCGGTTTTTGCGTCAGCGGAAGGCCCGGCCCAATGACACCCGCCGCGTGGTCGGATTGTTTTATCGGCGTATCGACAGAAGATTGGCTTCGCCAGCCGCACTGCGATAGGTTGCCGGCGTCGCCGCCAGACCCTTACCGGTATCCGCCATTCCATGAGAGCGAAAGAAGTGCAGCGCAACGAGGATGAGCCGCAGGCGCCGGACGGCCTGATCGCCTCCGTCCTGCGTACGCTCGAATTCGAGGCGAGCGGCATTGCCGCGCTCTCGGCCGCCCTGCGCGACGGCCTCGGCCAGGCGCTGACGCGGGCGATCCTGACCATCCGCCAGGCGCAGGGGCGCCTGATCGTGACCGGCATGGGTAAATCCGGTCACGTGGCGCGCAAGATCGCCGCCACCTTCGCCTCCACCGGCACGCCGGCCTTTTTCGTACATCCGAGCGAGGCGAGCCACGGCGATCTCGGCATGATCACGCCCGACGACGTGGTGCTCGCTCTGTCCTGGTCGGGCGAGACCGCCGAGCTGAAAAACCTCATCGACTATTCCAAGCGCTTTGGCATCGCGCTGATCGCGGTCACGGCGCAGGCCGACAGCACCCTCGGCAAGGCCGCCGATGTCGCGCTCGTGCTGCCGCAGGCGCGCGAGGCCTGCCCGCACAATCTGGCGCCGACCACCTCCGCGCTGATGCAGCTTGCCATCGGCGACGCGCTCGCCATTGCCCTCCTGGAGAGCCACGGTTTCAGTGAACGAGACTTCCACATCCTGCATCCGGGCGGACGGCTCGGCGCCATGCTGAAATTCGTCCGCGACGTCATGCGCACCGGCGAGGCCATACCGCTGTGCCGCAGCGGCCGGCTCATGGCGGAGGCGATCGTCGAGATGTCCGCCAAGGGCGTCGGTTGCGTCGGCATCGTCGATCAGCGCCAGCAGCTCATCGGCATCATTACCGACGGCGACGTCCGCCGCCACATGAAGCCCGGCCTGACTGAATCACCGGTCGACGACGTGATGACCCGCTCCCCCAAGCAATGCCGGCCGGACCAGCTCGTCAGCGAGGTGATCGAGGCGCTCAATTCCGCGAAAATCACCGCGATGTTCGTGGTCGAGGGCGCCCGGCCGATCGGCGTCGTGCACCTGCACGATCTGTTGCGCGTCGGCGTCACCTGACACGTCGGCGCCGCCTTGCCGATGATCCAGCCGCGATGGGCCTTGTGAGTTCCGGCCGATGATCACCCTGTCCGATACCTGGCGCCTGTGGCTCGTGCCGGCGCTGCTCTTGATCGTCGCCGCTTTTCTGGTGTGCGCGGCCTTGATCCGCGTCCTGCATCCGCTGCTCGTGCGCTATGCGCTGGCGCGTCCCAATGCGCGCTCCGCCCATCGTGAGCCGACCCCGCAAGGCGGCGGCATCGCCGTCGTTGCGGCGACGCTGATGGTGGCCGGCACCGGAATGCTCGCCGTACCGGTGACGAGCGTGCCGCTGCATGAACTTTTTACGGTCGCCGCGGCCGTCATCTTGATCGCGCTCGTCGGCGCCGCCGACGACATTCGCGCGGTGGCGGTGGTTCCACGGCTCCTGGCCCAGGCGCTCGCGGTCGGCGCGATCATCGCGGTGCTGCCCGACGACGTTGCGTTCCTGTCGTTCCTGCCGTTCTGGCTCGAGCGCCTGCTGCTGGTGGTGGGCGGGGTGTGGTTCGTCAATCTGGTCAACTTCATGGACGGCGTCGACTGGATGACGGTCGCCGAAGTCGTTCCGCTGACGGCAGCGCTGTCCATCCTCGGCCTCGCCGGGGCGCTGCCGGGCCATGCCGTCGTGGCGGCGCTGGCGCTGTTCGGCGCCATGCTCGGTTTTGCGCCGGCCAACCGTCCGGTGGCGCGGCTCTTCCTCGGCGATGTCGGCAGCCTGCCGATCGGCCTTATGCTCGGCTGGCTGCTGCTCGCCCTCGCCGCCGGCGGTCACCTCGCCGCCGCGCTGTTGCTGCCGCTTTATTATCTCGCCGACGCCACCATTACGCTTTTTCGCCGGCTTCTCCGCAAGGAGCGCGTGTGGCACGCTCACCGCAACCATTTCTATCAGCGCGCGATGGATCGCGGCATGTCGGTGCGCGCTATCGTTTCCCGCGTTTTCGCGCTCAACGTCGTTCTCGCTATTCTGGCTGCCCTTACGATGCTGGTGGAAAGCAACATGGTCAAATTGCTCGTGTCGCTGGCCGGCGTCGTGGCGGTCGCGGCCGTGCTGTTTCATTTCGCGCGCGGGCGACCTTGATGCGCGTTCTGGTCACCGGCGCGAACGGCTTTGTCGGGCGGCCGCTCGTGCATGATCTGGCCAGGGCCGGATTTCAGGTTCGCGCCGCCGCGCGGAATATGTCACGTTCGCAACAGGACGCGGGCATCGAAGCTGTCGCGCTGCCCGATTTGTCAGGCACCGTTGACTGGCGGCCACTGGTCGCCGGGATGGATGCGGTCGTTCATCTGGCCGGGATCGCGCACGCCGGTGGCGGCATCCCGGAAGCGCGTTACGATAACGTCAATCGCGCGGCGACGCGCTCGCTCGCCGAGGAAACGGCCCGGCAGAAGACCGGCCGCCTGATTTTCGTCTCCTCGATCCGCGCGCAAAGCGGTCCGGCCAGCGAACGCGTACTGCGCGAGGGCGATGAACCGCAGCCGACGAACGCTTACGGCCGCTCCAAGCTTGCCGCCGAGCAGGCCGTCGAGGCATCGGGTGCAGCGTTCACGATCCTGCGGCCGGTGGTCATGTATGGCCCGGGCGTTAAAGGGAATTTCGCGAGCCTGCTGCGGCTTGCGGCCTCGTCCTGGCCGTTGCCGCTCGGTGCCCTGCGCCGGCGCCGCTCGCTCCTGGCGGTCGACAACATGATTTCTGCCATCGAATTCGTCCTGCGCAATCCGCAGACCGCGGGCGAAACCTACATCGTCGCGGACCGCTCGCCCCTGAGCATGCGTGAAATCGTAACCATCATGCGCGCCGCGATGGGGCGCCCGGCCCGCCTCGTGCCGGTGCCGAAAGCGTTGTTTTCGCTGGGATTGACAGCTATCGGCCGGCGCGATTTGTGGGAGCGGCTTGGCGGCCAGCTCGTCGCCGATCCGCGCAAATTGCTCGGCGCCGGATGGGAGCCCGCCGTCGAAACGCGCGCGGCGCTTGCGAGCTGGATTTCGCAGGCCGGTCGCGGTGTTTCGGCGCCGCCGTAACAGGCGTCTGCGAACCGATCAGGGCCGCGATCGCAGGATGGCCCAGCCCACGACAAACGAGCGGTGACTGTCGCCGCGCTGAAAGCGCATCGTCAGCGGCGCCTGTACCTCGGCCTCCGCCGCGATCGGCCCGAACGCGGGCGGCACCATCTTCGTGTCGAGATCGGTCCACAGCACGACGGCACCCTTGCGGTGCAGATCATCGAGATCAATCCACGGCGCGCGCCGCGGATTGCCGTCGATCAGGACCCGCGGCCGCTCTGTCGCATAGTGAGCGACATTGCCGCCGAGCCACATGGTCGAGATGACATAGGCGAGCGGCGTGCCGGTCTCCGCCCGGAAGCGGTCGGCAACTTCGCGCGCGAAGGTTTCGCCGGGAAAAAATACCGCGCGATAGCGCTGGTCGAAAGCCGGCATGATCGTGTAATTGATCACGAACGCACCGGCGATGCAGATCGACGAAATTGTCCAGAGCACCATCGCCAGGCCGAACCTGTCGATATCGATTGCCTTGCGGCTGCGCAGGACGGCCCAGAGGCCGAAAAACATCCAGAGCGGGTAGCCCCACATCGCAATCAGGCCGCGTCCGGTAAGCACCGAGGCGAGGATCAGGGTAAGAAGCGGACCGAACGTCAGAAGATCGACAATCCGCCGGTCGAACGCCCGCGCATTGTGCGCGGTCTTCGGTCCGGTTCTTGGCCACACCAGCGCAGCGGCAATAGCCAGCCCCGGAATCATGAAGAACGCCTGGCTGAGCATGAACAACGCCGGATGGTAGAAATAATGGAACCACTGCGTCGCCTTGATCGCCCGCTGGCTGGCGTAGGTGTAGGGGAGGAAATCATTGTCGACGAGCCAGACCAGATGCGGCGACATGAAGACCAGCGCGCACAGGACTGCGAGATAGGGGCCCGGCGTCTTCAGATATCCGCGCGCGCGATGGTCGGCGAGCATGAAGATCGCCATCGGAATCGCGAGCATGACGACAAAATACTTGGCCCATAGCGCGACGCCGAACGCAGTGCCAAGCGCGATCCAGTAGACCAGCCGGCCGCGCGTCAGCGCGCGATGGAACGCCCATCCGGCAAAAGCCCAGAACGGCAACTGGATGACATCGTGGTTGAACTTGGCGGCACTGAAATTGACGTAGTGAATCCCGTCGATGATGAGAACCGCGACGAGCGCGCCGATGGGACCGACCAGCGGCAGCGCCGTTAGCCACACCAGTGCGAACGAGCCGACGACCGTGATCTGCGAGACGGCGTAATAGGCGACATCCGAATTGAACACCAGGCGCGTCGCCTCGATGATCCACCAGGGCATCGGCGGCAGCTTGTCGTAGCCGAGCTGCCACTCACGCCCGTAGGTCAGGGCCTCGATGATATCGAGCGGCAGGTTCGGGTAGAGTGCGGACGGCATGGCCGTCCACACGATCGCATGCACGGCGAGGAAGATCGCGAAACCCGCCCGCGGATTGTCATACAGCCAGGCGATGACCGTGCGGACGATTCCGGAAGAACCGCGATCATCGAGCGAACGGGACTGGCCGCGGGTTTGGTCGAGGTTATGCATCGCGAACTCAAACCGCGCGTAACGATAGGGCCGCATGTCCGCAACCGGCGGACATTTTTCCACCGGCGGATCGGCACGACGGGCAGGCTTCCGCAATCATCGCGTCACGCCGCCTCGCCGCGGAAATCCGGGACTGCATCGCGCAGCACGCGGTCGATCACCGCCCGGTCGCCGCGAACGAGGCCCTGCTGCAAGCGGATAAGCCATTCCTGCATCGTATCGAGCGGCGGACTGACGGGCCGCGCCGCGACCACGCCGGCAATGCCGATTTCCACGGTCGGCTCCTCGCGCGCAAACAGGATTTCGTGCAACCGCTCGCCGGGGCGCATCCCGGTGAAGGTAATATCGATGTCGCGGCCGGGCTCAAGGCCGGAGAGCCGGATGATCCGCTCGGCGAGATCGAGGATTTTCACCGGCTGTCCCATATTGAGCACATAGACGGCAACGTCGGAACGGTCGGGCCCTAGCGCGTGGCTGCCAGCGGTGATGACGAGATCGCAGGCTTCGCGGATCGTCATGAAGTAACGCACCATGTCCGGATGCGTGACGGTGACCGGCCCGCCGGCCTCGATCTGCGCCTTGAATTTCGGGACCACTGAACCGTTGGAAGCCAGCACGTTGCCGAAGCGCACCGAAATGAGCCGCATCGCATTCTTCGCATTCGGCCCGCGGGCCGACCTGGCATCGAGCGCCTGACAGTACATTTCCGCGAAACGCTTGGTGGCGCCGAGCACGGAGACCGGCTCGATCGCCTTGTCGGTGGAAATCATCACCATGCCGGCGGCGCCCGCCGCGACGGCGGCATCGGCGACATTGATCGAGCCGAACACATTGGTCTTGACGCCCTCGTCCCAGTCGCGTTCGAGCAGCGGAACATGCTTGAGGGCTGCGGCGTGGAAGACGAGGTCGGGCTTGAAATCCGCGAACAGCCGCACGACGCGGTCGCGGTCGCGCACGTCGGCGATGCGGCCTTCGATGGACGCCGCCGACTGCTTGGTCGCCAGCGTTTCGAGCGCGGCATGCAAGGCCGGCTCGGCATTCTCGATCACCAGCAGGCGCGCGGCGCCGAAGGTAACGGCGCGGTCGCAGATTTCCGCGCCGATCGAGCCGCCGCCGCCGGTGACGATGACGGCCTTGCCGCGGATGAAATCCTCCAGCCGCCGGTAATCGATATTGACCGTTTGCCGCAGCAAAAGGTCCTCGACATTGACGGGGGCGAGCCGCAGCGCTTCGCCGCCCTCGTCGAGCGCCGGCAGGCGGCTGGTGGCAAGCCCGAGCCGGCGCGCCTGCATCAGCAGCGCCTCCGGCTTGGCGTCCGGCTCGAAGGCCGACGGCGTCAGCACGACGCGCGTCACGCGCCGCCCGCGATTGCCAAGGTCGGCGACCGCGCGTTCGAGGTCCTCGAATTGCCCGAGCACGGCCATGCCGCGGATCGACTGGCCCTGATCGGCGGGCGACGGCGAAAGGATGCCGACCGGCCAGATTTTCTTTACCGCCCCGCTTTCGATCGCGCGCAGCAGCACCTCGGCATCGGCGGCGCGGCCCAGGATCAGGGTCGGGGCGGATTCGGAGGCCCTCGCCTGCTGGCGGGTGCGCGAATAGCGGAAATAGCGGTAGGCCACGCGCGGTCCGCCGAGGAAGAACATCTGCAGGACCCAGTAGATCGCGATCGTGGTCTTGCCGAAGAAGAAGGTGCCGTAGAGGTTGGGCGCAACCAGGATGTAATCGAGCACCAATAGCGAGAGCGCGAGCACGGTCGCCGAACGGAAAATGTTCGACAGGTCCGGCAGCGAAGCGAAGCGCCATTTCGCGTCGTCGAGGTGAAAATACGAATAGACGATGCCGGCATAGAGCACGATGCCGGGCACGATGATCACGAGCAGGTCGGCGCGCTCGGCGATGCCCGGCGCCTCGAACCGCAGATAGAAGCTCGCCAGGATGGCCGCCGCCGTGGCGCACAGATCGTGCGCGACAATCAGGGTCTTGCGCGACACTTTCATATGCGGTGGAACCCCTCATGGCGCCCGGACGAGCGCATTCCCCCGGCCGGAAAACGCGCTCCGCATAGCACATCCCCAAAACGGCGGGCGAGCTAATTCGACCCGGCCGGCGGCTGCGCCAGGGCCGCATCCACGGCGGCGATCACGGCCTGCGGCGACAGCCGGTCGAGACACAGGCTGTAGCTGTCGAGCCGGCGCAGGCAGCCTTCCTCCTGGCACGGCTGGCAGGGCATCGGATGCTGCAGCAGGCGGACATTGCCCCGCATTTGCACGGCGGCCGAAGGCGCCCATGGCATGGTGAGCCCGCCCGCAGGCCAGGGCGCCCACAGGCGCGGATCGGTCGGCCCGAACAATGCGACCACGGGACAGCCGGCGGCGGCGGCCAGATGGGTGACGGAGGTGTCGGGTCCGACAAAGACGCGCGCGCGCGCAAGCAGCGCCGTCAGCGCGGACCATGACAGCGCCGCGTCGAGGCGCCGCACCGCGGGCAGGCCGGCAAACACCGCGTCGAGATAGGCGCGCTCGGCCAGGCCGCCGGTCGCGATCACGCCGAGCCCGCGTTCACCGAGATGGCGTGCGAGCGCGCGCCAGCCGTCGCCCGTCCAGCTTTTGTAGACATACATCGGCGCCGCGTGCAGCACGGCGTAAGCCGCCGGAAGCGCGTCGGGCAGCACGCCCGGCCGCGGCGGCACAATCTCAGGCACCGGCGCGATCCCGACCAGACGCGCCAGCGCCAGCATCTCCTCGACGCGATGCGCGCCGGCCACCAGCGGCAGCGCGCGATCGAGCAGCAGGCGCTTGAGCGCGCCGATGAAACGCGGCTCGACCATGCCCGCCCGCCGGCGCCCCGCCAGTGCGGCATAAAGCGTCGGGCGGTCGCCGGCCTGGGTCGCAATCGCGAGATCGTAGCGGCGCCACAGCCGTGCCGCCATCGCCAGGCTTTCGGCAAGACGCGCGCGCGTCGGCAGGGTGAGGCAGTGATCGACATCCGGATTGCCCTCCAGAATGCCGGCGGTATCGGCAAACACCAGCACGTCGACGGTTGAGTCGGCAAAAGCCCGCCGCACGCTGCGGATCAGCGGCGTGGTCAGCAGCACGTCGCCGAGGCGGCGCAGCGCGACGATCAGAATGCGCGGACGCGGCGGCAGCGACAACATACACATTCAAGAAACGGCCGGCCGCGGTCGATCGAATACGTTCTGCCCCGCTTGCCGCGATACAATTCCGCCTGCCACGCCTACCCCGAAAATGTATATCCAGGCATGCGTGGCGTCGAATAGATGCGAATTCGCGAGCGATCCGATCATGCTCTGCACCACCACCAGCAAACCGATCCACGCCGCAATGCCCCCGCTGCGAAACAGCATCAGGTGCGCGAGCCACATCGCATAGAGCAATATAATACCGAAAAGGCCCAACTGGATTCCGATTGCAAAGGTCTGATTATGCGGGTTCGCTGTTACGAGTGCTGCAAGCCCGGACTGGCCGTCAGCCGAACGCCAGAACATTTCACGCGTGGCGCCCGTTCCGTGTCCCATCAATGGCGCGCCTGACATGATAACCGCAGAGCGCCTCCAGAACGCCAGTCGCTCGCCCATAGAGGTGCGGGTGTCGGTCGTATAGTAGCTTTCAATCTCCCCTGAAATGCTACCGATTCGCCCGCGAACATTGTCTGATGAAATCCATACGAGCATGGCGAGAACACCACCGATAGTGCTCATGCTGATGGCGCCGCGCCAACCGTCAAATTTATGTCCCAACAACGCCATCAGGAACGGAATCGTCAGCAATGCGGTGCGGCTCGTCACCACGAAAAACATATTGGCGAAAAATGGCAAGCTGAGTGCCAGGATCAGCAACCCGTAGCCTATCCGGCGCGCGCGGAATGCGTCGAACCCGAGATAAAGAAGCCCGAAGGCACACAGCGTGAATACCGCGCTTTGCGAAATATAATCCTTGACCGGAATGCCAGGCGACTTGCCAATCCCTGGCACAAGCAGCGACAACCACGACGCCAGCAGCAGAACCGCACCCGAGAACAAGAACGCTACCAAAATCCAATGACCGCGCTCGGATCGCCGGAACTGAATGAAAAGCAGACCAACGAGCGCAAGCCGCAGAAAATCTTCGGCTGCGCGCAGCTTTTCCTTCCAAACCGCTGGTGACCATAACAAACCGATCAGCGCGAGCCCCAGCAGCGCCACCGGAAGCCACATCGCCGGCCGACGGAATTCCTGTCTAATCGCATCCTGATCGAGCGTTGGGATCAGAAATACAAGCCATGCGGCAACACAAATCCCGGTCGCCGAAATCGACCAAGGCAAAGTGAGCACAACTGCTATGGCGGCATAATCCGCGAATTGCCGACAATTGGCGCGCACAGAGGTCGAACTAGTCGTCATATGCAACCTGTCGTTACAATTGAGATCAATCTACTCTAACCGACCGTCGCGCGATCCCCGAGAGTCCGAGTCGCGCGCGTGTGCGCTTTTCGACGATCACCTGTTCGAGCTTCTCGTCGTTGACCACAAGCGCGCCGCGGCCGGCCGCCGGATGCCACAGATGCAGCACGCCGGTGGCAAAGGTGCCGTCCTTGCGCCGCACACCGGCATGGATGAGGCGCACCAGCAGATCGGAATCCTCCCGCCCCCAGCCGTTATAATCGGCATCGAAACCGTCGACCGCATCGAGATCGGAACGCCAGACCGCGAGATTGCACGAGCGCGCGCCGCGCCATTCCTGCGCGCGCAATCTGCGCAATGGCCCGAGCGGCAGCGCGATCATCGGCGCCAGCCGGTTGATATCGCCATGCGCACGCCGCACGAGCCAGGTCCCGAAACCCCAGTGTTCCGGTTGCAGCCTTTCGCGCAGCACCCGCTCCGTCATCGCCTGCGACATCAGGATGCGGTTGCCGGTCACAAACCAGCCGCGTTCGGCGAGCGCGCGATGGCGCGCGACGAAATCCCGGCGCGCGATGCAATCGCCGTCCAGAAAAATGCAATAGCTCCCCTTGCTCGCAAGAATGGCGCGATTGCGGATTTCGCCGGCGCGAAAACCCTCGTGCGGGTGCCAGGCATGCGCCAGCGGGCGGCCGAGGCGCGGCTCCCAGCTCTCGATCAGGTCGGCGGTGGCGGGCCCGGACCCGTCGTCGGCGACGATCACCTCGAAGTCGCGGTCGGTCTGCGTGGAAAGCGAGCGCAGCACCGCATCGAGCGCATCCTCGCGCTCATGCGTGGTCACGATCAGCGAGATCAGCTCAGCCACGCCGGCGCCCCTTCAGCCACGCTTTCATATAACGATAATAGGTGCCTTCGGCGTTGGCGACAGCCAGCAGGAAGCCTTCGCGGCCGTCGAGAAATCCCGCCCGCAGGATATAGGTGCGGATGAACGACCACAGGCCGCGCACGATCCCGGTCGAAAACGAGACCCGACGGCCGGACGCCTCCAGCATGTCGGCGCCCGCGGTCGAGTAGCGGTCCATGCGCGAGAGCGCATCCTCCAGCCGCAAGACCGGATGATGGATGAGCGGCGATTTCAGGCGGGCAACCCTGCCCTCGCAAACGACGTGCTCATGCACGAGGTCGTCGGAAAAGCGCGCGTTGCCGCGCCGGAACACCCGCAGCACATAATCGGGATACCAGCCGGAGTGGCGCATCGGCCGCCCGCAGAAGGTCGACAGCCGCGGCATTTCATAGCCATCGGCGCCGGCGCGGCCGATTGCCTGCATGATCTCTTTGCCGAGGTTCTCGCTCACACGCTCGTCGGCATCGAGCGAAATGACCCACTCGCCCTGGGCGAGCGAGAGCGCAAAGTTCTTCTGCGCGCCGAAGCCTTCGAACGGATGCGAGACCACTTTCGCGCCGTTATCCTGCGCGATCGAGACCGTGCCGTCGCTGCTGCCGCTGTCGACGACAATGCGCTCGTCGCAGAAAGCAAGGCTCTTGAGACAGTCGGCGATATTGCGCGCCTCGTTCTTGGCAATGACGATGGCGGACAGCGTCAGCATTTCGTCCTCCGTCACCCGGCCGTGCCGGCAAAGCGGATACGGTCGCGCAGGCGCCGCTTGGCATCGCGCAGCACGCGAAACGGCAACGCCAGATAATACTTGCGCAGGATCTGCCAGCGGCCGGTCCAGTCGAGCGCAGGCGCCTCCGCGCGCGGTACATACCAGCCATTGAGCCCGGTACGGCGGATCAGGCGATAGCCGGCCCGCGTCAGATAGGCATGCTTGTCGAGGCTGGTGACATGATCTTCGAGCAGGATCAGGCGCGGACGCCAGTACGCAAAATCAAATCCGGCCAGCACCTCAAGTTCATGCCCTTCGACATCGACCGAGAGCAGATCGAGGGGATGCGGCGCGCCGGCCTCGCGCAGAACCGCGTCGAGGGTGCGGACCGGCACGTCGATGGCCTTCTCCGGCCGCACGCCGGTGACGGCGAGTCTCGGATCGAACGAGGAAAACGCGCCGGCCACATAGAGGCGCATCGTCGTGCCCGCGCGCTCGGGCGACGAGCAGGCCACCTCGCAGACTACGGCCTTGCGCTGCGCGCGCAGCTTGGCGGCGAGATCGGGTTGCGGCTCGATCAGCACGCCGGTCCAGCCCGCCTGTTCGAGATGGAAGGATTGCGATTCCGTCCTGGGTTCGTTGGCGCCGACCTCGACGAAGAAACCCGGAGCCCCGCCGGCGAAGAATTGCCGGACCAGGCCCTCTTCCTGTTCGGGCGGGAAGATCGCGGGCATGGTCAGCGCTTGGCCTTGGCACGCGAGCGCCGCACGATGTCGGTCGTCGAATGGCCGGCGACGAGATCGGCCAGAATGACCTGCCCGCCTTCGGCTTCGACGATATCGCGGCCGACGACGTCCTTGCCGCGGTAATCGGCGCCCTTGACCAGAACCTGCGGCCGGATGCTGCGGATGAGCTGCAGCGGCGTGTCTTCGGGAAAAATGGCGACCAGATCGACGGCTTCGAGCGCCGCCAGCACCTCGGCGCGCGCCTTCTCGTTCTGGAGCGGCCGTTCCGCGCCCTTGGCAAGCCGCCGCACCGAGGCATCGCTGTTGAGGCCGACGATCAGGCGGTCGCAAGCGGCACGCGCCTGCGCCAGCACCGCGACATGGCCGGGATGCAGCAGGTCGAAGACGCCGTTGGTGAAGCCGATGCGCAAGTCCCGGCGGCGCCATTCGGCGACACGGGCGGCGAGCGCCTTGCGGTCGCGAATGATCTTTTCTTCCGAGGCGAGCGCGGCCGGCGGCAGGACGCGCTGGCGCAGTTCCGCGGCGGTGACGACGGCGGTACCTTTCTTTTCGACGGCGACCGAGGCCGCTGCGTTGGCGGTGCGCATCGCGGTCTCGAAATCGGCGCCGAGCGCGAGCAGGACGGCGAGCACGGCGACCACCGTGTCGCCGGCGCCCGACACGTCGCGCACCTTCGCCGGATAAGCGGGGACATGAACGGGTTTGCGGCCTTTGATCTGCAACAGCATGCCGTTCTCGCTCAGCGTCACCAGCACGGCCTCACTGCCGACCAGGCGTGCAAGCTTGGCGGCGGCGGCGGCGACCTCCTCCTGCGTACGCACCGGGTGATGCGCCGCCTCGCCCAGTTCCTTGCGGTTGGGCGTAATCAAGGTCGCGCCGCGATAGATCGAGTAGTCGTGTCCCTTGGGATCGACGATGACGGGAATGTTGCGCTTGCGCGCGCGTTCGATCACCGTGCGGATAACCTTGGGGGTGAGCACGCCCTTGGCATAATCCGACAGGATGACCGCCTGCACCTGCCCGAGCGCTTTCGACGCTTGCGCGATGATGGCCGCTTCCACGCCGGCGGCGACCGGCCGCGCCTCTTCCCAGTCGGCGCGCAAGAGATGGGTCGAGAAGTGTTCCGACACGAAGCGCAGCTTGCGCGTGGTCGGCCGCGCGGCGTCGGTGATCAGGCGCGGCTTTAGCAGCCGGCTCGATTGCGCGAACAATTTGCGGCAATGCCGGCCGGCCTCGTCACGGCCGATGGCGCCGACAAAGATGCAGCGCGCGCCCAGGCCGGCAATGTTGCGCGCGACATTGCCCGCCCCGCCGATCACGACGTCCTCCCGCTGCACCGCGATCACCGGCGCCGGCGCCTCGGGTGAAATGCGGGAAACCTCGCCATAGACGAAGTTGTCGAGCATCAGATCACCGACGCACAGAACGCCGAGCTTGCGGGCTTCTACGAGCTTTTTTTCGAGATCGAACATCGGATGTGAATCGCGGTTCACCGGTAGCGGTCCGCCCGGTCGAGATAGCCGCCGACATAGCGGCCGACTGCCTCTTCCAGCGGCGTGAAGCCGGCATTGTAGCCGGCGCGGCGCAGGTTGCTGACGTCGCTCTCGGTAAAATACTGGTACTGGCCGCGAATAGCGGGGGGCATGTCGATAAAGGCGATATTCGGCTCCCGCCCCATGGCCGCGAACATCGCCACGATCATGTCGCGGAAGCTGCGTGCCTTGCCGGTGCCGACATTGAAAATGCCGTTGGCCGAGGGTGTCGCCAGCAGCCAGCCGATCACCGCCACGACGTCATCGACATAGATGAAATCGCGCCGCTGGTCGCCGTCGGCAATGCCTTCGCGGTGCGATTTGAACAAGCGCACCGGCTTGCCGGCTTTGGCCTCGTCGAAGACGCGGCAGAGCACGCTCGCCATGCCGCCCTTATGATACTCGTTAGGCCCGAAAACATTGAAGAATTTGAGCCCCGCCCAGTGCGGCGGCAGCGGCATTTTGCGTGCGGCACGCTCGGCGACGAGCTGATCGAACAGGTGCTTGCTCCAGCCGTACAGATTCATCGGCCGCAGCGCGCGCAGCGCACCGGCCGTCCATTCGTCGCGGAAGCCGCCGGTGCCGTCGCCATAGGTCGCCGCGGAGGAGGCGTAGATGAAGGGCGTGCGCGTCTGCGTGCACCAGTCGAGAAGCCGCAGCGAGAGCCGGAAATTGCTTTCGATCACCAGATCGCCGTCGGTCGCGGTCGTTTCCGAAATCGCGCCGAGATGGATCACGGCCTCGAGCTTGCGGCCTTCGAGCCACGCAGGCAGGTCCCCCGGCGGCACGATGTCGGCAAGCTGGCGCTTGCTCAAGTTCCGCCATTTGCCCTCGGTCCCGAGCATGTCGTTGACCACGACATCGGTCCGTCCGGCCTCGTTGAGGGCCGCCACCACATTTGAACCGATGAAGCCGGCTCCGCCGGTCACCAAGATCATCGCGCCGTTCCCCGCCGCACCGGCTGTCCACCGGGCCTTCCTTTGCCTGACAAGCTCCGAGGGCGCAACGCCGCGGGACCGTGAAAGGTAAATGCGGCCCGCCGGCGGCCCGCTGGGCGTAGACCCCTGAGCCGCCTGGGATCGCCGGCCGGCGCCCGTGCCACCCGGCCGCCCGATGCGCCTGCCCCGATCGCAGGGCGGTCTTGCGCACGCGACCCGCCGAAGCGACTCGACATTGCCGGTCCGGCGGGCTAACCGCAGCCGCGCTGGCCGATATTATGAAGATATGAACTCAGATTCATATCAATTGTTGAAATGATACATAACCCGTCTCCAAAAGCCGACTCTGCGACCCGGCCCGACCCCATTCTGGTCGTGCCTTACATGTGGATCGGCGATTTCGTGCGCTGCCATTCCGTGGTGCAAGTGCTGAAATCCCGCTGGCCGAACCGCCCGGTCGACTTCCTGACCACGACGCTCTGCGCGCCGCTGCTCGATTACATGCCCGGCGTCCGCAAGGGTATCGTCTGGGACCTGCCCCGCCGGCGGCTGCCGCTGTCCCAATACCGCGCCTTGGCCGAACGCCTGCGCGCGGAGCATTATGGCAGTGCCCTGATCATGCTGCGGACCTGGAAATCGGTGCTGGCGCCGTTTCTTGCCGGCATCCCCGACCGGGTCGGCTTTTTCGGCGAAGGCCGCCTCCTCCTCCTTACCGACATCCGCTGGGGCGAACGCAATCTCGAACGCATGATCGACCGCTGCGGCGCGCTCGCTTTGCCGAAGGGTGCCCCCCTGCCCGCGGAATGGCCGCTACCGCAGGTAGCCGTCCCGGCCGCAGAAATCACCGCGTGGCTGGCGAAGCGGGGGCTGAAGAAAAGCGGACATCCGGTGGTCGCGCTGGCGCCCGGCGCGGTCGGTCCCGGCAAAGCCTGGCCGCCCGGGCATTATGCAACACTCG
>WBUW01000491.1 GCA_008933495.1 Pseudorhodoplanes sp. | reverse complement strand
GGGTACGGGCGCGCCAGCGCCCGGCGCCGTGTCGCCGCCCGGGCAGCAGCTCAGCCGCGACGCGGTGATCGCCAGCGTGCCGCGCATCCCGATCGACACGCCGACCATGTCCGGTTCGATTTCGCTTCGCGGCGGCCGGATCGACGACGTGGCGCTGGTGAAATACCGCGAGACGGTGGACCCGAAGTCGCCTGCGATCGTCCTGTTGTCGCCCTCGGGCAGTCCGCATCCCTTCTATGCCGAGTTCGGCTGGGTGGCCGGGCCAGGCGCCAAGCTGAAACTGCCGGCCGCCGACACGCTCTGGCGGCAGGAAGGCGCCGGGCGGCTTTCGGCCGGGCAACCCGTGACGCTCGTATACGACAACGGAGAAGGGCTCGAATTCCGGCGCACGATCAACGTCGATAACCGCTATCTGTTCACCATTTCCGACCAGGTCACGAACAAGGGCGCCGCGCCGGCGTCGCTTCACCCCTATGCGCTGATTTCGCGGCACGGCAAGCCGCAGACGCTCGGTTATTACATCCTGCACGAAGGCATGATCGGGGTTCTCGGTGACCAGGGTCTGCAGGAACTGACCTACCAGAATATCGAGGACAAGAAGGCGGTGACCTACGAGGTCACCAATGGCTGGCTCGGCATCACCGACAAATACTGGGCGGCGACGCTGCTGCCCGATCCCAAGGTCAAGCTGCAGGCCCGCTTTACCGGCGGCGCGCTCGGAACGGTGAAGACCTACCAGGCCGATTACCTGCTCGACCAGGTCACCGTCGCGCCGGGCGCGAGCGTCACCGCCGAGGGCCGCCTGTTTGCCGGCGCCAAGGAAATTGCCGTCGTCGACGCCTACGACAAGACGCTCGGGCTCAACCGCTTCGAACTGCTGATCGACTGGGGCTGGTTCTACTTCATCACCAAGCCGCTGTTCTGGATGATCGACTGGCTGTTCAAGTGGCTCGGCAATTTCGGCCTCGCCATCCTTGCCGTCACGGTCGTCATCAAGCTCGCTTTCTTCCCGCTCGCCAACAAGTCCTATGCCTCGATGGCGAAGATGAAGGCGGTGCAGCCGCAGATGATGATGATCCGCGAGCGCTATGCTGAAGACAAGATGAAGCAGCAGCAGGCGCTGATGGAGCTGTACAAGAAGGAGAAGATCAACCCGCTGGCCGGCTGCCTGCCGATCGTGATCCAGATTCCGGTCTTCTTCGCGCTCTATAAGGTGCTCTTCGTCACGATCGAGATGCGGCACGCTCCGTTCTACGGCTGGATCAAGGACCTGGCCGCGCCCGACCCGACCAACGTGTTCAACCTGTTCGGCCTGTTGGCGTTCGATCCGACCCAGGTCCCGGTGCTCGGCAGCTTCCTGTGGCTCGGGGTCTGGCCGCTGATCATGGGCGTGACGATGTGGGTGCAGATGAAGCTCAATCCGGCACCGCCGGACCCGACCCAGAAGATGATTTTCGACTGGATGCCGGTGCTGTTCACCTTCATGCTGGCGACGTTCCCGGCCGGGCTTGTCATTTACTGGGCGTGGAACAACACGCTGTCCGTCGTCCAGCAGTCCTACATCATGAGGAAGCACGGGGCGAAAATCGAATTGATCGACAATATCAAGGCGATGTTCGCAAAGAAGAAGGCCGATTCTTCTTCGTGACAGCGCCGCCGGGGTGAATATGGACGGCACCGGCTTCACCTCCGCCGAAATCCGCGCCGGCCGCGCGCTGTTCGCCGGCGAGTGGGAATTCCTGTGGGCGGCGGATTCACTCGCCCGACTGCCGAAAATGGCCGGCATCGAGATCGCCTTTGCCGGCCGCTCCAATGTCGGCAAATCGAGCCTGATCAATGCGCTGACCGGCCGCAACGCGCTGGCGCGCACCTCGCACACGCCCGGGCGCACCCAGGAGCTGATCTGTTTCGGAGCGGGCGGGCCGCTGCGCATCGTCGACATGCCCGGTTACGGCTATGCCCGGGCGCCCAAACAGAAGGTCGCGGCCTGGACCGCGCTGATCCACGATTATCTGAAGGGACGCGCCAATCTCGCCCGCGTCTATCTGCTGATCGACACGCGCCACGGCATCAAGGACACCGACGCGCCCGCGCTCGACGCGCTGGGGGAGGCCGCCGTCAGCCACCAGATCGTGCTGACCAAGGCCGACCAGGTCACGGACGCGGAACTTCAGGCGCGGATTGCCGAGACGAGGACCGCGATCGCCCGGCGCGCCGCGGCCTATCCGCAGGTGCAGGCCACCTCCGCACGCAACGGCACGGGCATTGCGGAATTGCGCGCGGCCATTGCCCGGCTGCTGGCCGAGCGACGGTAGGAGGACGCGATGACATGGCCGATCCTGATTGCGCTGGCGGGTGTGATGGGCGCCGCCGGCGTGGTGCTGGCCGCTGCCGGCGCGCATTCGCGGCCGGACGCAGGCCTCGACAACGCCAGCCAGATGCTGCTCGTCCACGCCCTCGCCGTCATCGCGATCGGCGCGGCCGCCGGCCAGGGCCTGCTCGTGCGCCCGCTCGCTCGCCGCGGCCGGGTCGCAGGGATCGCCGGAGATCGCCCAGGGCCGGCAGCCGCGCAGCGACTTGCGGTGGAAGTCGACATGGCCGGGATCGGACGGGTAGCCGT
>WBUW01000490.1 GCA_008933495.1 Pseudorhodoplanes sp. | reverse complement strand
CGCCCGGGCGTGTGGGCAACGAGCAGGAGCAGCGCACGCGCCGGCGGCTCCTCCAGCAGCTTGAGCAGCGCGTTCTCGCCGGCCTCGTTGAGATCGTCCACCGGGTCGACGATTCCGACGCGCCAGCCCCCTGCCCCTGCCGTCGATCCGAAGAACGGCACCAGTTGCCGGACCTGGTCGACGGCGATCACCGTCTTGAGCTTGCCGTTGTCGGCGGCCATGCGTTCGAGCACGAGCAGATCGGGATGGGCCTGGGCGGCAATGCGGCGGACCACTTCGCGTTTCGGATCGACCGAAAGCGACGTTGCCTGCGCCACCTCCGGTGCGGAAGGATCCGGGTGCGCCAGCACGAACCGCGCGAAGCGGTAAACGAGCGTCGCCTTGCCGATCCCCTGCGGGCCGCCGATCAGCCAGGCATGGTGGATGCGGCCGCTGCGATAGGCCTGGAGCAGGGCGGCCTGCGCATCGGCATGACCGACCAACGCCGATGTCGCGCGCGGATGTCCGGCCGCGGAGGCCTGGTTCGCGTCGCCGTCGCTCATCGCGCACCGCTTTCGACGTGAAGCGGCGCCGTCGCCGGCTCAAGCCTGCGGTTGACCACCTCCCAGACCGCGCGCGTAACGGCGGCCGCCGCCGGCGTCGCATCGATCAGTACGCAGCGATCGGGCTCCTCGGCGGCGAGCTGGCGGTAGGCTTCGCGCAGCCGCTCGTGGAAATCGAGCGTTTCGGATTCGAACCGGTCGGCATCGGCGTCGCCCCGCCGCGCGCGGGCCCGCGCCAGGCCTTCGGCCGCCGGAAGGTCGAGGATGATGGTCAAATCCGGCCGCGTGTCCCCGACCGTCAGCTTTTCGAGGCCGCGGATCAGCCGGCCGTCGACCTGCGCGATCGCGCCCTGGTAGATGCGCGTCGAATCGAGGAACCGGTCGGAAATCACCCACTCCCCGCGCGCCAGCGCCGGGCGGATCGTATGCGTCACGTGATCGTCGCGGGCGGCGGCAAACAGGACCGCCTCGGTTTCCGGGCCGAGCGGCTTGGCGGCGCCGGACAAGAGCACGTGGCGGATGATCTCGGCGCCGGGCGAGCCGCCCGGCTCACGCGTCACGCACACCCGCAGGCCGTGTGCGCGCAGCCGCTCCGCCAGTTCGCGCACCTGCGTCGACTTGCCGGAGCCCTCGCCGCCCTCGAACGTGATGAAGCGTCCCCGCATCGGCGGCCCGCCTAGAGCTTGCGCAGGCCGGCGCGGAACACGCCGATCACGAGTTCGCTGGCCGCGTCGATCGCGCGCTGGGCGACATTGCCGGTTCCGACCTCCTCCATGGCTTCGAGCGGGGCTTCGAGCGCGACCCGCTCGCCGCGCCAGATTTTGAGCACGCCGACCGGCTGGCCGCGGCGCACCGGGGCGACCACCGGGCCGCGATAGACGATGCGGGCGATGATCCGGTCGGTGGTGTTGCGCGGCACCATCAGGCGGATCGCCTGGCGGCCCTGCCCGGTGAGCGCGACATAGCTCTGCGCGGCGCCGAACAGTTTGGCGTGGCCGACGATCTGTTCCTCGGCGAAGAGCAGGCGCTGCTCGAAGCCGGAAAATCCCCATTCTAGGAGCCTGCGCGCCTCGTCGCCGCGCTCCTTGTCGGATTTGAGCCCGTTGACCACCACGATCAGCCGCAGCCCGTGCTGCATCGCCGATCCCACGAGACCATAGCCGGCTTCCTGCGTGAATCCGGTCTTCATGCCGTCGGCGCCGATATTCAGGGACAACAGCGGATTGCGGTTCTGCTGGCGGATCTTGTTCCAGGTGAACTCGCGCTCGCCGTACCAGCGATAGAATTCCGGGTAGGTCAGGACGATATGCTGGGCGAGCTTGGCAAGATCGCGGACCGTCACGCGCATGTCCGGATCGGGCAGCCCGGTCGCGTTGGTGAAATTTGAATTGATCAGCCCGAGCTCGCGCGCGCGGCCGTTCATGAGGCGGGCAAAATCGTTCTCGTTGCCGGCGATGCCTTCGGCGAGAACGATGCAGCCGTCATTGGCGGACTGGATGATCACGCCCTGGAGCAGATCGGCGACCTTGATCTTGCTGTGGACGGCGGCGAACATGGTCGAGCCGCCGGACGGCGCCCCGCCCTTGCGCCAGGCATTTGCGCTGACGACGAATTCCTCGTCGAGCCTGAGATTGCCTTCCCTGATTTCGTTGAAGACCACTTCCGAGGTCATCAGCTTGGCCAGGCTCGCCGGCGCAACGAGCTGGTCGGCGTTCTTCTCGAACAGCACGGTGCCGGTCTGCGCCTCGATCAGGATGGCGTAGGGCGCCGCGGTCTGGAACTCGTCCTTGCGGGTCGCCGTCGCCATGCCGCCGGACTGCGCCATGGCCCAGGCCGGCGCGAACAGCAGGATCGCTGCGGCGACGATGGAGAGGAAAGCTCTTGCCAGTCTCACGCGCGCTTCCTTGGTCCACTTGGCTTTCCCGGCGCGCCCGGCTCGTGGGCGCACCGGTCGCGCAGGCCGGGTGGCCGGCAGTCCGCGCCTAATTAGCAGCCACGGAGATTGGATCGCAATCTTGGCAGGATCGCGCCGCGCGGCACCCCGGCGCGAAATCAGTACAGGCCCCGCCCGGTCATGAAC
>WBUW01000019.1 GCA_008933495.1 Pseudorhodoplanes sp. | reverse complement strand
ATGCGGATGCCGGCGACAGCATCGGCCAGTTCTTCGGTCTTGCCCTCAGCGAACAGAATTTCGCGCGGGTCCGTGTAGCTTAGACGGGATCGTAACAATGAACGACGTGGCACTGGCGAAATCCCTTTCCAGCAAAGTTCTTCAACCGCGTTCGTCCGGCCGCGCCAAGACGCTGACCACGCTGAACGAGCACGTGGTCGAAGTGATCAGCGATTCCGGCGAAGGCGCGCAACGCTGCGGCCAGTCGCTCGGCGCGATCGCCGCCAAAATGGGGAACGGCGTCTGGACGGTGGAGATCATTCCGGCGGAAATCCGGCCACCGGCACGCAGCGTTGCGGGCGCTAGCGGCAATTGCATTCGCCTCGGCGCGGGACGCGTCACCAACGGCGGCAACGAGACCGATCTGGTGATCGCTTTCAACGAGCAGGTGCTGCTCGGGCGGGTGCGCAGCGGCGAGCTCAAACCCGACTGCATCATCCTGCTGGAAAGCATGTGGCGCGAGAATTCCGATCCGCGGATCGTCGGCTCGTACGTCGCCACTCACGACGAACTCGTCTCCGCGGGATATCGGGTCCTTGAGATTCCGATGGAGCACGAGTGCCGCAAGCTCGTGCCCGACGCGCGCCGCGGCAAAAATATGTTCGCCCTCGGCGTGCTGTGCAGCATCTACAGCCTCGACCTTCAACTGGCGCGGGAGCAGATTGCGCTCACCTTCGGCAAGAAAGCCGCGAGCGTGATCACCTCCAACGTCAGGCTGCTTGAGGCTGGCCACGAATGGGCGGAAGCAAATCTCGATTTCAAATTCCGTATCCCCGCTACACCCGCGACGGAACCGCAGATCGTGATCAACGGAAACACTGCACTCGCGCTCGGCATCCTGGCGTCCGGCATGGAAGTCTGCGCCATGTATCCGATCACGCCGGCGACTTCCGCCTCGCACTATCTCAGCGACGTGTTCGAGAAGGTAGGCGGGGTCGTGCACCAGGCGGAGGACGAGATCGGCGCCTGCGCCTTCGCGATCGGCGCGTCCTACGCCGGCAAGTGCACCGTCACGATCACCTCGGGACCCGGCTATTCGCTCAAGCAGGAGGCGATTGGGCTCGCCGTGATGGGCGAGATTCCATTGGTCGTGGTCAACGTGCAGCGCGGCGGACCGAGCACCGGCCAGCCGACCAAGGCGGAGCAGGGCGATCTGCTGAGCGCGATGTTCGGCAGCCACGGCGACGCGCCCAAGGTGGTGATTGCTCCGAGCACCATCGAAGATTGCTTCTATTCGATGATCACGGCGCGCAAGATCGCTGAAACCTTCAACATGGTGGTGGTGGTCCTTTCCGACGCCAATTTGGCGACCTCGCAGCAGCCATTTCCGCGGCCGCGATTCAGCGAATCCTGGCTCGCTCCGCCGTTCGACCAAAGCGAGCTGCCCGCGGGCTTAAAGCCGTATCAGTGGGACCAGACCACGGGGTTGGCGCGCCGATTCGTTCCCGGACAACCGCGGGGTATGCACACGCTGACCGGCCTCGCGCACGATCAGTTGAGCCACGTCGCCTATGATCCGGAGATCAACCATGAGGGCATTCGCGCGCGCAGCCTCAAGCTCGCGGCGCTGCAAAAGACGTTGAAGACGCCGCCGGTGTTCGGCGACGACAGTGGCGACCTGCTGGTGATCGGATGGGGCAGCACCCGAGGCGCGATCGAGGAGGCGGTCGAAAGCGTGCGGGCCGAGGGGCACAAGGTTTCCTCCCTGCATTTCACCATCATCCAGCCGCTGCCGGCCGGAATCAAAGAGATCTTGCAGCGGTTCACCAGGGTCATGACCATCGAGGGCAACTGGAGCGACGATCCGCAAGACGAGATCATCGACGAGACCAACCGGCGCTACTCCGCGCTGGCGATGCTGCTGCGGGCCCGCTACCTCGTTGACGTCGATTGCTGGAGCGAGGTGAAGGGCCAGCAGATCAGGCCCAATATGGTCCGCCGTGTGCTCCTGGAAAAACTACGCCAGCACTGAGGAAACGCGATGACAATCGCCGCTACGGAATGCCTGCTGCGAATGTACGATGAGCGTTACGGGCTCGAGGATTACCAGGGCGGCGTACCGCGCTGGTGCACTGGATGCGGAGACAACGCCATTCTCGCCGCGGTCCAGCGACTGTGCCGGGACGAAAATCTGCGGCCGGAGAAGATGGTGTTCGTATCGGGCATCGGCTGTTCGAGCCGTTTTCCGCATTACATGAAGTCATACGGATTTCACGGCATTCACGGACGGGCGCTGCCGATTGCCGAAGGCATCAAGATGGTGCGGCCCGATCTCCATGTGTTCGTCAATACCGGCGACGGCGACTGCTGCAGCATAGGCGCGGCCCACTGGATCCACGCCATCCGCTACAACATGAACATGACGGTGATGCTGCACGACAATCAGATCTACGGTCTGACCAAGATGCAAGCGTCGCCGACCTCGCCGAAGGGTTTGAAGAGCAACACGACGCCGCGCGGCGCCTATCTCGACGGGTTGCAGCCGCTCACCGTCACACTCGGCGTGCAGAACGTATCGTTCGTGGCGCAGGCGGTCGATTGGATTCCCGAGTTGCTCTACGACATCTTGTCGGCGGCTTTCCATCACAAGGGCTTCTCGTTCGTGCGCATCCTCCAGCGCTGTCCCGAGTGGCTGCCGAATTTGTTTGACCCGTGGATGAAGGATCCGCAGCGGCTGCTGCTGCTGCACGGCGAAGGAGGTCTCCGGATCAGTCCGGCGCTGAGCAAGGCTTATCAGAACCAGCAGCAGCATGACCCGTCCGATCTGAACCGGGCGCGCGAGCTCGCGTCGGTCATCGATCCGATTCCGGTCGGCATCCTGTACCGCAACACGGATGTCCCCTGTTATGAGGACCTGCGACGCACCGGGCAGCCGCGCTCGCATGATTTCATCAAGGCCGGATTGGAGGCCGAGTTCGACAAGTTCACCGTGTGGCCGCAGGAGTCGGGAAGCCGGACCACGGCCGCCTGATCGCTGTCCGTCGAAACGAGCTCCTGCAGCCGAACAAGGCGCCGCCAACATGGAAGCAGAACTGCAAACGCATATCGCCTTTCACCTGACCGGACGACGGCGCGGGGGCCAGATCGAGTCGTTGGACGAGCTTCGCCTGCTGCCTCTTCCGTTCGCCGGTTACCGGAACCTCGCGGAGCTGCGCTACGACTTTCCGCTGGTGTTATTCGCGGATGGCGCGGACGAGGTGCCTGTTCAATCGCTCTCGGGATTGATCGACAGCCTGCTGCAGGAGGTCGCGCAAGGGCCCGACGGCCAACGGCTGCGCCGCCATGGCCTGCGGCTTGAGCAGGAAATCCGCGCGGTCGCGAGCGGGACCAGCGGCCGCGTGACGCTGCGCACGCACTGGGACGCCGCCGCAAGCCGGCTGGCCGGCCATGGCGAGGAGCCCTTGCAGGACAGCTTGCGGCGCCTGCGCGCCGCCCTCAAGCGCGATGGCGAGGTGGTCGATTGCGACGAAGACATGCCGTTTCGTCTGCTGCGGCATATCTGGGCGGTCTTGCGCGATCGAAATGCGCGCAAGGCCCGCGATACCATCGACGAGCTGGCGATCAAGCTGTCCGACATCCTGGCCGCCGAATTTGTCCGTACCGATGAGGGATTGAGTCCCGAGTGGCTGAAGGCCGGAATGGGTTCCTCGCACCAGAACGCGTTCGATTTTGCGGTGATGTCCCGCCTGCTGTCCCAAGCGGCGCCGAAGACCCCGCTGCCGGAAGGGCGCCGGCGCCGCATCCGATGGCTACTCTCGGTCCTAACTTCGCAGCGGTTCTTCCCGGCGAGCAAGGGGAGCGACGCCCCGACCGCCGCACCCTACGAATTCGTGTTCGAGAGCTGCGCCGAGGCGGTGGACGCATTCCGCGCGCGGCTCCCCGAAATGACCGAGCTCGCCAAGGCGCTGGCGATGGCAGAGCTCGAGGTCGAGGGCCGATACAACGAGGCGAAGCACGACCGGTTGTTTGACGATTTCGCCAGCAATGGTCTTTCTCCGCAGGAGCTTGCGTTGTTCCCGGATTACCTGGTCCTCGCCCGCCCGGATGAGATTCCGGCGGCCTTGAACGCGTTTGCGGTTGGGCTGCCGGCGAAGGTTCTCGTCCAGAGCGACGATCTCCTGCAATCGTCGGCGCTCGCGGGCGACGGGCTCGCGCTTGCGTTGGGCACGAAGCACCTCGCCACCACCGCAGTCGGGCTGAGCGCGGTCTTTGTCTTGCAGTCGAGTAGCTCGGGCCTCATGCGGTTGCGCGACCAGATCTTGCGCGGCTTCGCCTATCCCGGGCCCGCTTTGTTCAATGTCTTTTCCGGAGCGAGCGCCGGGGCGGGCGCCTTGCCGCCCTATCTGATCGCGGCGGCGGCGGCGGAAGCCCGCGTCTTTCCGACTTTCGTTTACGATCCTTCTGCCGGGCCGGATCTGGCATCGAGGTTTCAGGCGCAGATGAATCCGCAATCGGAGGCTGACTGGCCGCTACAGGAATTCGCCTACGAGGACGAACAGCGCCAACGGATCTGCGAACGCCTGCCGTTCACGCTGATCGACTTTGTCGCCTGCGACCGCCGCTATGCCAGACATTTTGCGTGCGTGCCGCGCACCAAATGGAACGGCAGCATGGTGCCGGTTTCCGAGTTCCTCGGCCCGCAGCCGGCGCCGTCGGAGAAAGTGCCGTGTCTCCTGATGGTTGACGACGAGAACGTGCTGCAGAAGGTGATCGTTGACGTCAAGCTGATCCGCGAAGCCCGCCGCTGCGGGGAGATGTGGCGCGGCCTGCAGGAGCTTGGCGGCATCCGCAATTCACATGCGATGAAGCTGTTGGCCGAGGAGCGGAAAGCCTGGGCCGAACAGCAGCAGCCAACCAGATCGAACGGCGGCGGCGCGACGATGGCAAGCGCAGCGCCGGCCGCAACCGCGGCAGCGTCGGCGGCCGTTTCCGAGGCCGCCGAAGCAAAGCCCGCTTCGGATGAGCCTTACATCGAAACCGCACGCTGCAGCAGTTGCGACGAATGCATCCAGATCAACAGCAGGATGTTTGCCTACGACAAGAACAAGCAGGCCTCGATCGTCGATCCGGACGCCGGGACCTACCGCCAACTGGTCGAGGCGGCAGAGAATTGCCAGGTGGCGGTGATCCATCCCGGCAAGCCTCGCAATCCGAACGAACCCGGCCTTGAGGAATTGCTCAAGCGCGCCGAGCCCTTCCTGTAAGCTTCTGCGGGCGTAATCGCCGTCTGGGGAAGAGGTGCCCTTACCGAAAATTCAATTCGGTCGGTCGGGAGATGAGAATCGGGTGATGCTGCGGCCCGATGCGGGACCTATGCCGGCATATTCTTGGGATCGTTGTCGACCTGTTCCGATCACGGGCTGCGCTTGAGGCTGAGCTGCTGGTCTTGAGGCAGCAAATTAATGTGCTGCGGCGAAGGGCACCGAAGAAGCTACACTTTGGTCCGATCGATAAGCTGATGTTAGCCCGTGTCTGCCAATGCTTTCCGAACGCGTACGAGGCATTGGCAATCGTCAGTCCGGAAACGGTCGTCCGCTGGCACCGCGCCGGATTTCGGTCATATTGGCGCTGGAAGTCGAGGAGCCGTCCTGGTTGACCGGCGATCCCGTTAGAACTTCGCCGCTTGATCCGTCAGATCAGCCTCGAAAATCCATTATGGGAAGCTCCAAGTATCCACGGGGAGCTTCTGAAGCTCGGCATCGACGTCGGGCAGACCAGTGTCGCCAAGTACCAGTGTCGCCAAGGACATGGCGCGCCGAGGGGACCGGCATCCCAGGGCTGGCGGACGTTTCTCCGCAACCACGCAGACGGTATCGCCGCGATGGATCTGTTCGTGGTGCCGACCATCTCTTTCCGGCCCCTTTACGGATTGCTGATCATGGGGCATGGCCGGCGGCAAATGCTATGGCTCGGGGTGACCGCACATCCGACTGCGGAGTGGATCGCCAATCAGCTCGCGCAGGTCATCGGCCGGGAGAAACCGCCTCGATATCTCCTTCGGGATCGTGATGCAGTCTACGGCGAAATATCTGCCCGCCGGGTTCGGTCGCTGGGAATCCGGGATCGACCGACGTCTCCTCGCTCGCCTTGGCAGAATGGGCACGCGGAACGGCTCATCGGCTCGATCCGACGGGAGTGCATTGATCATGTCGTGGTCATCAGTGAGCGTCATTTGCGGCATCTGCTGCTCTCGTCCATGAACTACCACAACGAGGCGCGCACTCACCTGTCATTGAACAAGGATGCTCCAATCTCACGCATCGTCGACACCACAGGACGGATTATCAGCCAGCCCGTCCCCGGTGGGTTGCACCACCAGTATGCCCGGATTTGATTTGCGGCAGGCACAGGAGATATTCGCGCCCGCTGACGGCGAAACAACGTCTATTTTCGTCTCGCGCGATAATTCGATGCGGTGCAACGCCACGAAAGTGGCGCCAAACCGCGCAAAATCTTGCGGTCCAAAAACGTAAATTTACATGCAATATCAATAACTTAGTCGGTGGCTGGGGCGGGAGGATTCGAACCTCCGTATGGCGGAATCAAAATCCGCTGCCTTACCACTTGGCGACGCCCCACCAGAGCGGGCCTAAGGCCTTCCGGGCGCGCGGAAAATAGCCGCACCCGATCGCCTTAGCAACGTCTGCGGTGACCATCATCGCCTCGCGGAATGCAACCTGGCCGCAAGGCTCTAGCAGTCTGTTGAGAACGGATTTTGAAGGGCCCCTCGGCGTAACATTGATTGAAGACCGGCGTGCCCGGCACACGGAAGATTCGCCGGAACCAGATTTTGGATTCGAATGCTGCGCATCGCTGCTCCGAATTCGAGTTTTTCAGCAAACTGCTAATAGTTCCGGTCGCGCAGGCGAAGGACCTCGTTTTTCAGTCCCTTGAGGTCCTTCTGTGTGCCGACCGGCCGGACCTCCATGCGGATGCCGCCGACCCACTCGCGACCCTTGTTATAAAGCTCACGGCCCTTTTCGCTCACGCAGTTGCGCACATCCACCAATGGCGCACCGGCGCATCCCATGAACCATTCGCCGTAGCCCAGCGGAACGCCCAGCAGCGCAATCTCGTATCCTTCCAGGCTGCGCAGTTTGATGTCGAGCTCCTCCTTGCTGCATTTGGTACGGGTTTCATCCCAGGAACATTCGGCCGAAGCGGGAAGCGCGAAGACAAAAAACGATGGCGATGATACAGGGCATGGCCAGTCCTCAGGGATCGCGTGGGCGCACGCGCCGGCACGCAGCAATAATGTTTTATTCTAATACGCGGCCCCAGAAAGGCGAGGACGATCATCGTTTCGGGCGAGCGCAGGCAACCGAGAACCCCGATACGAGCATGCGGACGCGTGGCTGTTCTCCGGCGAAACGCTTAATAATATCAAATACTTATCTAAATGGCCGGGGGCGGCCCGCGCCAGCGCCCGGACGGCTGCGGAAGAAACGTCGAATGTCATCCACATCGTTGACCGCCCGGGAGCCAGGACTAGATTGCCAAAGATTTCAGCGCGCGCCCGTTCGTTCGCCGTCTCGGGAGTTTTCATCATGTCCTATCGCGCACCCGTTTCGGACATTGCGTCGGCATTGAAGCACGGCGCCGGCCTGCAACGCGCCATCGCCGACGGCCTCTATGGCGACCTCGGCGAAGACGATATCGATGCGGTCATCGCCGAAGCGGGACGCTTTGCGGAAAATGTCATCGCCCCGCTCAACGCCATCGGTGACCGCTACGGCACGCCCTTCACGGACGGCGCGGTGACGATGCCGCCGGGTTGGAAGGAAGCCTATCGCGCCTGGGCCGCCGCCGGCTGGAACGGCATTGCCGCGCCCGCCGCATGGGGCGGCCAGGACCTGCCGCACGCGGTCAAGGTGGCCTGCAACGAAATCTGGAACTCGGGTTCCATGGCTTTCATCATCGGTCCGGTGCTGACCATGGCGGCCATCGAGGCGCTTAGCGCGCACGGCACGGAGGCGCTCAAGGAAACCTATCTGCCCAAGCTCGTCAGCGGCGAATGGACGGGCACGATGCAACTCACCGAACCGCAGGCCGGGTCGGACGTCGGGGCGCTGCGCACGAAGGCGGTGCCGCAGGACGACGGCTCCTATCGCCTGACCGGCCAGAAGATTTTCATCACCTACGGTGAGCACGATCTCACCGACAACATCATCCATTTCGTGCTCGCGCGGCTGCCCGACGCTGCGGCCGGAACGAAAGGCATTTCGCTCTTTCTTGTCCCGAAATTTCTCGTCAATGCCGACGGGTCGCTCGGCGCGCGCAACGACGTGCGGGCGCATTCGATCGAGCACAAGATGGGCATCCATGCCTCGCCGACCTGCACCATGGTCTACGGCGACAAAGGGGGCGCCATCGGCTTTCTCGTCGGCAAGGAGAATGCCGGAATGGTCTGCATGTTCACGATGATGAACAGCGCGCGCCTGTCGGTCGGCATCGGCGGCGTCGGTATTGCCGAGCGCGCGACGCAGGCAGCGTCCGCCTATGCGCGCGAACGCAAGCAGGGTCGCACCGCCGGCATGGCCGCCGACCAGTCGGTCACCATTATCGGCCATGTCGACGTCCGCCGCATGCTCTTGACCATGCGTGCGCTCACCAGGGCCGCTCGCGCGATCTGCTATGCGACGGCGATCGCGCTCGATCGCGCCGAGCGCGGCGCCGACGAGACCGCGCGCAAGGCTGGGCATGGCCGCGCCGCGCTGCTCACTCCGGTCGCCAAGGCTTTTTCCACCGACGTCGGCACGGAAGTGGCTTCGCTCGGCATCCAGGTGCATGGCGGCATGGGCTATATCGAGGAAACCGGCGCTGCGCAGTACTACCGCGATGCGCGGATCGCACAGATCTATGAAGGGACGAACGGCATCCAGGCCGCCGATCTCGTCACCCGCAAGGTTCCGCTCAACGGCGGACAAACCGTACGCCGCTACATCGACGAACTGGGCACGACCGTCGGCAGGCTGCGCGCCGCCAATGATCCGGGCTTCGGCGCGACGGCAAGCCGCCTGGGCAACGCCGTCGAAAGCCTCGGTCGCGCCACGCAGTGGATTTTGAAGCAAGGCGGCCGGAACGCCGATGCCGTGCTCGCCGGCGCGACCTCCTATCTGCGCCTGTTCGCCTATGCGGCCGGCGGCTGCATGCTCGCCGAGGAAGCGCTCGCCGCAGCGCGCGGCGCCAACGGCGCGGCAAGCGCCGGCGACCGCATCGGCATCGCGCGCTTTTTTGCGGAAAACATGGCCGTGCAAGCCGGCGGACTCGAAGTCTGCGTGACCCAGAGCGCCGAATCCGTCACAGCAGCCACGTTGCCTGACCCAACAGTTTGAGTGATGCCATGACCGATCTGATCCAGATTTCCGACGATCGCGGCGTGCGCCTGATCCGCATGAACCGCGCCGACAAGAAGAATGCGCTTAACGCCCCCATGTACGACGCCATGGCCGAAGCTATCGAGCGCACGGCCACGCACCGCGCAATTCGCTGCCTGATGATCGCGGGCGCGCCGGGCGCTTTCTGCGCCGGCAATGACCTGAAGGATTTCCAGCAGGCGGCCCGCGACGACGGCGGGCTCGGCGATTCAGTTATCCGTTTCCTGCATGCGCTTGCCGGCAACGAGAAACCGCTGGTGGCGGCGGTGCAGGGAGTGGCAGTCGGGATCGGCACCACCATGCTCCTGCACTGCGATTACGTGGTGGCAGGCACGGATGCCCGCCTGTCGACGCCCTTTGTCAGCCTCGGCTTGTTTCCGGAGGCCGCCTCCAGCCTGCTGATGCCGCGCCTGATGGGACATCGCCGCGCCTTCGCCCTCCTTGTCATGGGGCAGCCGCTGAACGCGGAGCAGGCAAAGGAATGCGGACTTGTCAACGCCGTGGCGGCGCCGGCCGAGGTCGATGCGCTTGCCATGACCGCGGCTATTCAGATTGCGCAGTTGCCGCCGGACGCCGTTACGCTGTCGCGCCAGTTGATGCGCGGCGCGCCCGACGAGATTCACAAACGGATCGACGACGAAGCCGAGCAGTTCCGCGTACGGTTGCGCTCGGATGAAGCCCGCGCTGCGCTGGATGCCTTCTTTGCACGCAAGAAGTGAGCCGTAGCGGCGCTTCTCCGCCGCGGCGGCGCCTCAGATCGGTTTCAGCCCCGCCTCGATCTCCTTGCGCCGTCCTTCGAGGAACGGCGGCAGCGCAAGTTTTTCGCCAAGCTTGTCCATCGGCTCGTCGGTCGCAAAGCCCGGGCCGTCGGAAGCGATCTCGAACAGAATCCCGTTCGGCTCGCGAAAATAGAGCGAGCGGAAATAGAAGCGGTCGACCTTGCCGCTGTTCGGCATTCCGGCATCGTTCAGGCGGTGGGCCCAGGCATCGTAATCGGCATCCGGCGACCGAAAAGCCACATGGTGGACGCCGCCCGCCCCGGGGCGCGCGGGCGGAAGATCGGGTCGCTCGGCGACATGCAGTTGCGCCGCCGGACCGCCCTCGCCCATTTCAAACACATGGACGCGATGCGACGCCGATTCCGGATCGGGGTAATCGCGCACGCGCCGCATGAACAGGACGTTTTCAAGCACCACGCCGGTCGTGCGCAGGTCGGGCACCGTCAGGGTGATCGGTCCAAGGCCGCGGATCTGGCGGTCCGCCGGAACCGGGCTTCGCTCCCACGGGTGCGCGTCGCCCCTGCCGCCGTCGTCAATCAGGCTCAGGCGCTGCCCTTCCGGATCCTCGAAATCGAGGGTGAGACGGCCGTCGCGCTCGACGACGGGTCCGATTTCTAGCCGGTGTTCCGCAAGGCGCTCGCGCCACCACTCCAGCGCCGCCCCCGCCACCCGCAAGGCGGTGCGCGAAATGCTGTGCGCGCCATGGCGGGCCGGGCGCGAGGGAAAATCGAAAAAGGTAATATCGCTGCCGGGCGATGCCTTTCCGTCGGCATAGAAAAAGTGGTAGGCGCTGACGTCGTCCTGATTGACGGTTTTCTTGACAAGCCGCAGGCCGAGCGTCTGCGTGTAGAAGACAACGTTAGCGGCTGCATTGGCGGTCACGGCCGTCAGGTGATGAATTCCGGTCAGTTGCATCAGGACATCTCCGGCCGCCGGCCGCGATCGGGCCTTCGGAGGCATAGCTTGCGGGGGCGACCGGCCCCATTTAGGAACTCGGACTGCGGATTATAAGTGCGACGCAGCGCGCGGGAGGAAAGCATGTCCCTCAAGGGCAAGACTCTGTTCATCACCGGCGCTTCGCGCGGAATCGGCCTTGCAATCGCGCTACGGGCCGCCCGCGACGGCGCCAATGTGGCAATCGCCGCCAAGACCGAGAGCCCGCATCCGAAATTGCCGGGAACAATCTATTCAGCCGCCGAGGAAATCGAGAAATCCGGCGGGCGGGCGCTGCCGGTCGTGGTCGACGTCCGCGACGAACAATCGGTGAAAGAGGGCCTCGCCAGGACGGCCGCTGCTTTCGGCGGCATCGACATCGTGGTGAACAATGCGAGCGCCATTCAGGTCACGCCCGTGACCGAAACCGACATGAAGCGCTACGACCTGATGCACGCGGTCAACGCCCGCGGCACCTTCATGGTCTCCAAATACGCTATTCCCTATCTCGAAAAGGCATCCAATCCGCACATTCTCATGAACTCCCCACCGCTCGACATGAAAGAGAAATGGTTCGCGCCGCACACCGCCTATTCGATGGCGAAATTCGGCATGAGCCTGGTCGTACTCGGTCTGGCAGGCGAGTTGCAGTCCCGGGGCATCGCCGTCAACGCGCTCTGGCCGCGCACCACGATCGCCACCAGCGCAATCCGCAATCTTCTCGGCGGCGACCAGACCCTGCAAATGTCGCGCAGTCCGGAAATCATGGCGGACGCGGCCTATCTCATCTTCCAGAAACCGGCCAAAACGTTCACTGGCCATTTCCTGATTGACGACAGCTTTCTCGCAAGCGAGGGTGTTTCCGACTTCGGCCGCTACCGTATCGATCCTTCGCAGCCGCTAGCGCCCTGCTTCTTCGTGCCGGACGACAGCGTCCCGCCCAGGGGTGTCGTCGTCGACGGAAAAAGAAACATCGGCGGGCTCTCGGTCCCGGCCTGAAACTGCCACGAATGATCCATGGATACGCTTTTCGTCAGCCATCCGGCCTGCCTCGATCATATCAACCCTGGCGGCCATCCCGAACGGCCGGACCGCTTGCGCGCCGTCGAAAGCGCGCTGGAAAACGAGCGCTTCGCCGGGCTGGTGCGTGAGCCCGCGCCGCGAATCGACACTGAGATCATCGCGCTCTGCCATCCGGTCGAATATATCGACGCCATCGGCGAGGCGTCGCCGACCGAGGGCATGGTGCGCCTTGATTCGGATACCTCGATGTCGCCGGGAAGCTTCGAAGCGGCGCTGCGCGCGGCAGGCGGCGCGGTGCTCGCCGTCGACGAAGTCGTCGGCAAGAAGGTGTCGAATGCCTTTGTCGCGATCCGCCCGCCCGGCCACCATGCCGAGACCGCGCGGCCGATGGGGTTTTGCCTGTTCAATAACGTTGCGATCGCCGCGCGCCACGCCCAGAGGAAGCACGGCCTTGGCCGGGTCGCGATCGTCGACTTCGACGTGCATCACGGCAACGGATCGCAGGATATTTTCTGGAGCGATCCGACCGTCCTGTATTGCTCGACCCACGAAATGCCACTCTATCCTGGCACCGGCGCGCGGGACGAGCGTGGCGAGTACGATAACGTCGTCAATGCGCCGCTGCGGGCCGGCGACGGCGGCAAGGAATTTCGCGCCGCGATGGACAGCATCATCCTGCCGCGGGTGAACGGATTTGCGCCCGACCTCATCGTTATTTCGGCCGGCTTCGACGCCCATATCCGCGATCCGCTCGCAAGTCTCAATCTTGTCGAGGACGACTTTGCCTGGGTGACCGCGAAACTGATGGCGATTGCCGGCAGGCACGCGCAGGGTCGCCTGGTGTCGGTGCTCGAGGGCGGCTACGACCTGGAGGGCCTTGGCCGCTCGGTCGCCGCCCATGTCGCGACCCTGATGCACGGCTAGACATGATCGTGACAAGCGTGATGCGGTTTTCGGAAGAGATCATGCTCAAACAAAGAGCTAAAGCGGGATGACGATTCGGAGAAAAGTCGTCCCGTTGTAGCGCGCGGCCGGCAAAGCGGACGGCACGGTCCGCCGCCGGATGGCCCGGGAACGAATGGCACTGGTGCCTCCGGATGCGGCGGCGCTAGACTGACGACAGCATGTGAATCGGAAGGACGCGATGGCCGCAAACCCGGACATTGGCAAGATGCCCTTCGAACGGGCGATCGAGGAACTCGAGCAGATCATTCGCCGGCTCGAAGAGGGCAAGGTGCCGCTCGAGGAATCAGTTGCAATCTATGAACGCGGTGAAGCGCTCAGGCGACGCTGCGAGGAATTGCTGAAAGCGGCTGAAGCGCGCGTCGAAAAAATCACGCTCGACGGCTCCGGCAAGCCGAAGGGCACCGAACCGCTCGACGTCAAGTGAGCGCGGTTATTTCTTGCGGTAGATCAGCAGGGTCTTGAATTCGCCGACCCGCTCCACCGGCATGGCTTTTTCCCATTCCGGAATGATCCGCATCGTCTTCTCGGCGCCCATCGACTTTGTATAGAAGATGATGTGACCGCCGCTGCGGCACTTGTCCGTGAACAGATCGAGCACCTGCCGATCGGTCAGCCCGCCATATTCCGCACTGTCGGTGTTCGGAAAGAAGAATTCGCACAGGTGCACCATCGTGACGATGTCGAAATCGGGAAGAAGGCGCGGGTTGGTCAGATAGATGTCGCCGAAATAGGCAAGATAGGATTTTGCGACCTGCGCGTTCTCGGTCACGAGCTTGATGTAGGCCTGGTACTCGTCGATCGACGCGGTGATCGCCACAACCGCGTTACCCAATCCATTCTTCGCCTGCTCCACGCCGACCACGTGATGGGTGCCGGTGCCGAAATGGTAGATGAGCTTGCCGCGCTGGCCGGTGGCGGCGATCCAGTCGTTGAAATGCACGTCGCAGGGGCAGATATCCTCGTGCAAGTCCCATTTGTCGGTCCAGTAATTCATCTTCGACATGCGTTTCCCCTGAATGCTCGCGTTTGCTCGGCCTTTGCCCCCTGCATCGGTCAAGCCGGCTGCGCCGTCAAGCCCGCCGCCGGCACGGCGGCCCCGTGCGGCGCACGCGCCAGCTCGATGCGGCGCTGGTGCAGCTCGGCCAGCACCTCGCGGCGGTCGATGGTGAGCACGATGGTGCGCGGCAGCCGCGCGATCAGCATCCGGTAAAGCTCCTGGCCGGAGGCATCCGCCAGCGTGGACACCGGCTCGTCGAACAAAAGGATGTCCGGCCGCCGCAGCAACACGCGCGCGAAGCCGATGCGCTGCTGCTCGCCGCCCGACAAGAGCACGTTCCAGTCCGCCTCCTCGTCGAGTCGGCCGATGAGATGCGGCAGCCCGACCGCAATGAGCGCCTCGCGCAGCGCCTCCTCCGCCACCGTCCCGACCGGGCGCGGATAGGCCACCGCCTGGCGCAGCGTGCCGAGCGGAAAATACGGGCGCTGCGGCATCACCATGACATCGGCCTGTTCCGACCATTTCACCGTGCCCTCGCCCGACGGCCAAAGCCCCGACAGCGCGCGGAACAGGCTCGACTTGCCCGCCCCGGACGGCCCGGCGACCAAGAGCCGTTCGCCGGGCGCGAGCGCGAGCTGGGGAATGCTGGCGACGGAGGAACCGTCCGGCAAGAGCACATCGAGGCCGCGCACCTGCAGGCCGCCCGCGCTGTCATGGCGCACGGCGATCGTGTGCGCCTCCTGCCGGGCCGCGTCCACCGCCTCCATGGCGTTCTCGAACTGCGACAGGCGGTCCATGAACGCCTTCCATTCGGCAAGCTTGCTGTAGGCGCTCAGGCAGAAGGCGAACGAGCCCTCCACGCGCTGGAACGCAAAAGCCGACTGCATCAGCGTACCGAGCGGAATGGCGGCGGCAAGGTAGGCCGGCGAATTGATCAGGATCGGCACCACCGTGGAGGCCTGCGCATAGCCGCCGATGAACCCGACGAGCTTGGTCTGGCGCGCCACCAGCGCCGTCCAGTTGCACACCAGATTGGCAAAACGCGTCGTCAGTTCGGCGCGCTCGACCGCCTCCCCCTGCATGAGCGCGATCGGCTCCGAATGATCGGCCGCGCGCACGATGGCGAAGCGATAGTCGGATTCGAAGCGCTGCTGGTTGAAATTGAGCGCGATCAGCCGCCAGCCGATCGCGTGCGCGACCAGCGTGCCGATCAGCGCATAGAGCAGCGCGCCGACGATCAGATAGCCCGGAAACGACCAGTCGCGCCCGAACAGCGGCAGCGGCGTGATTACCGAGGCGCCCCACAAGATGATGGCGAAGGTCACGAGCGTCGTGACGCTGCCGATCAGGCCGGTCGTCAGTTCGTGCGTGCGCTGGATGAACAGATAGACGTCGCTGGCAATGCGCAGGTGGATATTGTCGACCTCGGGCGCGACGAACCGCGCGCGGTAATGGCGCCCCTCCGCCATCCAGGACGACACGTAACTGGCGGTCAGCCAGCGCCGCCAGCGGATCTGCAGCGTCTGCCCGCAATAGAAATTGCTGGCGGTGATGGCGGTGGCGCCGAGCACGATCAGGCAGAATACCAGAAGCTCGTTGCCGAAGGCGTCCCAGTTGTGCGCTTCCAGCGCATTGAAGAAACGCGCATTCCAGTTCGCAATCACCACCGCCAGATAGACGAGCGCCAGTTCACCCGCGACGATAGCAGCCAGCAGCAGGCGCCCGGCGATGCGGTCTTCCGAGCGGAAATAGGGAAGCGACACGGCAAAGAAGGTCCGCAGCGTCCCCACCAATCTCGTCATCGTTCAAACCCCGTTCGCGACACAGGGTTTTCTATCGCGGACGCGATCCGCGATCCATGGCGTCGTGCGCGCGTCCGGCGATCCGTTGAACAGACGTTCATGTAACGGCAGGTCGCCGGCGCGCCTCAGGCTCCCGCCGATCCGGCACGGCGGAGCCCGAGCGCCAGAATGCGGTTCAGGAGGTCGGCATAGCGCAACCCGTCATGGGCGGCGGCGGATGCGAATTCCTCGCTCTTGGCGATTTCGGGGTTGGGATTGGCCTCGATGAAATACGGCACATTGTCGGCCGACAGGCGAAAATCGATGCGGGCATAGCCGTCCAGTTCCAGGATGCGGCAGACGCGCTTGACGATCTTGACGATGCGCGAGCACACCTCGGGCGAAAGGTCCTTCGCCGGCCCCTGCTTGATGCCGCGCCGCTGCTGATAGTCGAGATCGTGCTTGACCTTCTCGGTCGCAATCCGGCTCGTGCCGGGCGGCAGGTCGCCGAAATCGAGCTCCCAGATCGACAAGACGCGCAGCCGCTCGTTGCCGACGACCCCGACAT
>WBUW01000489.1 GCA_008933495.1 Pseudorhodoplanes sp. | reverse complement strand
CGGCCATGCTCGGCGGCATGGGGCATCCGGTCGGTGCAGTGATTGGCGGGCTTGCGGTCGGTCTCTTGGAGTCGTTCGGGGCCGGATACCTGTCGTCCCTGTATAAGGATGCCATCGCATTCATCGTCATTTTGTTGATTCTGTTCGTCATGCCGCAGGGATTGTTCGGCCGCGCGTCGGTCGAGCGGGTGTGAAGCATGCGCGACATAGGCCGTAATTATGGCGTGGTGCTGCTGATTGCAGCGGTCGTCGTCGCCTTGCCGTTCTTCGTACATTCGACCTTCTATCTTCGTATCGCGGCGCTGGTTTTCATCTTTTCGCTGGCCGTGCTCGGGCTCAATCTTCTGATGGGTTTCGCTGGACAGGTCAGCCTCGGTCATGCCGGCTTTTTCGGGATCGGAGCCTATGCGGTCGCCATCGGTCCGACCCATCTGGGCATTCCATCCTGGATCGCGCTCTTGGGGGGCGTTGCGATTTCCGGCGCGCTCGCGTTTGTGGTCGGCCGTCCGATCCTCAAGCTCAAGGGACACTATCTCGCGGTTGCGACGCTCGGCATGGGCATCCTGATCGCGATGGCATTCACCAACGAGGCGGCCTGGACCGGCGGTCCGGATGGAATGCCGGTGCCGCGACTGCAGCTCTTCGGGTGGACGGCGCGTGGCTCGGTGACCTGGTACTGGATTTCCGGGCTGACGCTGGTTGTGGGCGCTCTGGTCGCGATCAATCTCGTTTCGAGCCCGACCGGTCGGGCGTTGCGCGCCATCCACGACAGCGAAGTGGCCTCGCGCGTGCTCGGCATCGATGTCGCGCGATACAAGCTGACGGCGTTCGTTCTCTCGGCCATCTATGCGGCGGTCGCGGGCGGCTATCTCGCGCTCTTCGACGGGCTGGTGACGCCGGCAACCGCCGGATTCTTGCGCTCGATCGAATTCGTGACGATGGCCGTTTTCGGCGGGCTCGGCTCGATTCTCGGCAGCATCGTCGGCGCCGCCATTCTGACCGTGTTGCCGCAGGTGCTGACCGTGTTTCACGACTATGAACACATCGCGCTTGGCTTGATCATGATCGTGTTCATGATTTTCCTGCGGGCCGGGACGGTACCGGGCCTTGCCGCGCTGTTCGAGCGTCGAACACCATGACCGTCGTCGCGGCCGAAGGCGTCGGCATCGAGTTCGGCGGCGTCAAAGCCGTCGACGACGTTTCTTTCTCGGTCCGTCAGGGCGAGATTTTCGCGATCATCGGTCCGAACGGGGCGGGCAAGACGACGCTGTTCAATCTGATATCCGGGCTTTACGTCCCGTCCCGCGGACGCATCTTCCTGTCCGGCCGCGATGTCACCCGTTTGCCGCCGCAAGCGCTTGCGACCTGCGGCCTGTCGCGGACATTCCAGAATCTGCAGATATTTTTCCGCATGACGGCTGCCGAAAATGTCATGGTCGGCCGTCATCTGCACGAACGCCGCAACGTGCTTGCGCACCTGTGCATGTTGCCGTCGGTGATCCGCCAGAACAAGGCGACGCGCCATAAAGCCGAAGAACTGCTCGCATTTGTCGGCCTCTTGGGTGCCGCCGACCGGCCCGCGGGGACGCTGCCCTATGGCGCGCTCAAGCGGCTTGAAATTGCGCGCGCGCTTGCAACCGAGCCGCGCGTTCTTCTGCTCGACGAGCCGGCCGCCGGCTGCAATGCGGTGGAAACCGCCGAAGTCGACGCCGTGATCCAGAAAATTGCCGCGCAGGACATAACCGTTGTGCTGGTCGAGCACGACATGCGCATGGTGATGAAAATTTCCAGCCGCATTCACGTCCTCGATCAGGGCCGCACCATTGCGGAGGGGACGGCGGATGAAGTCCGCAATAACGCGGCAGTAATTGCCGCCTATCTCGGTGCCCACGGCAGCAGGGAGGCCGAACGTGCTCGCCGTTGATCAGCTCTCCAGCCGCTACGGTCGGGTCGAAGCGCTGCACGGCGTCTCGCTGCGGGTCGAGCGGGGCGAAATCGTCACGCTCGTCGGCAGCAATGGCGCGGGAAAGACGACATTGTTGCGTGCCTTGTCCGGCGTCCAGCCGATCGTGGGGGGCACGATCCGGTTCGACGGCGAGATGATCCACCGCGCGCCCTCGCATGTGCGGGTCAGAAAGGGGATTGTGCAGGTTCCCGAGGGGCGACAGATTTTCGCGCCGCTGACGCTCGAAGACAATCTGCGGCTCGGCGCTTGGTCGCGTGCCGATGCCGAGATCGCGAGCGACCTGGAGGCCGTGTACGAGACATTTCCGGTCCTCGCCGGCCGTCGCCATTCGGCAGCCGGCGCCCTTTCGGGCGGGCAACAGCAGATGCTGGCGATTGGACGCGCGCTGATGGCGCGGCCGAAACTGATGCTGCTCGACGAGCCCTCGATGGGGCTGGCACCGGTTCTGGTTGATCAGATTTTCGGCATCATCGGCGGTCTGAAACGCAAGGGCATCACGGTCTTGCTGGTCGAGCAGAATGCGTATGCGGCGCTCGCGATTGCGGACCGCGGCTATGTTATCGAAACCGGCCGGATCGTTTTCTCCGGCACCGGACAAGCGCTGCTCGACGATGCGCGGGTGCGCGAAGCCTATCTTGGCGTTTGAGGCGCAAGAGCATAATCCGCTCGGATTGAATCGGA
>WBUW01000488.1 GCA_008933495.1 Pseudorhodoplanes sp. | reverse complement strand
GCGCTGGTCGAGGCGCTCGCCAAGAGCCTCGACAAGGACGGCAAGGCCACGCCGGCGACCGTGCCGGCCGTCGCCGCACTGTCTCGGGCCTCGCCGACGGCGTGCGCTCGGCGCGGCGGCTGGCCGCCGAATGAGCCGGGCGGGGACGAATTGCCGGACTTGATCCGGCAATTCCGCGCGCCATGTGATAGATTGCAAGCACGTCGGGCCGCGCCGCGGCCCGGACGCGCAACAGCCGAGAAGAGCCGATGAACTGGATTTCGAACGTCGTGCGGCCGAAAATCCGCTCGTTCCTCAATCGACGCGATACGCCGGAAAACCTCTGGATCAAGTGTCCGGAATCCGGCCAGCTCGTCTTTTACAAGGACGTCGAGGCCAACCAGTTCGTCATCCCCGGCTCCAATTATCACATGCGCATGGGCGCGAATGCGCGCCTGAAGCTTTTGTTCGACGACGGCCATTACGAGGAAATTCCGGTTCCCGAGGTGTCCGTCGATCCGCTCAGGTTTCGCGATTCGCGGCGCTACAGCGACCGGTTGAAGGATGCGCGCGCCAAGACCGGCCTCGACGACGCCGTCAAGGTTGCTTTCGGCACGCTCGATGGCCTGCCGGTGACGGCCGCGGTCCAGGACTTCGATTTCATGGGCGGCTCGCTCGGCATGGCAGCCGGCGAAGCGGTGATCAGGGGACTGGAAACCGCGGCCGAACGCGGCGCCCCCTTCATCATGTTTGCCGCCTCCGGCGGGGCGCGCATGCAGGAAGGTATTCTGTCGCTCATGCAATTGCCGCGCACGACGGTCGCCGTCGAGAAACTGCGCCGGGCGAACAAACCCTATATCGTCGTGCTCACCAATCCGACGACCGGCGGCGTGACCGCATCCTATGCGATGCTCGGCGACGTCCACATCGCCGAGCCCGGGGCGCTGGTCGGTTTTGCCGGGCCGCGCGTGATCGAACAGACCATTCGGGAGAAGCTGCCGTCCGGATTCCAGCGCGCCGAATATCTGCGCGAGCACGGCATGGTCGACATGGTGGTGCACCGCCACGAATTGCGGGCGACTTTGGTCAATGTATGCCATGTGCTCATGAAGGCGCCGCGCCGCGCTCCGCGCCCGACGCTGCCGGCACCGGAATCAGCCGGTGCCGCCGGCGCCTGACGGACGTCCGCCGTCGTCGAAGCGAGGCGCCATGACCGGGATCGACGCCACGCTCGCGCGGCTCACCGCGCTGCATCCCAAGCGCATCGATCTTTCGCTCGACCGGATGTGGCATATTCTCGGGCGGCTCGATCATCCGGAAAAAAACTTACCACCGGTCATTCATGTCGCCGGCACCAACGGCAAAGGTTCGGTTATCGCCTTCATGCGGGCGATCCTCGAAGCTGCCGGCAAGCGCGTCCACGTCTATACCTCGCCGCATCTGGTGCGTTTCAACGAACGCTTTCGTCTCGCAGCTCTCGGCGGCGGGCAACTTGTCACGGATTCCGAATTGGATGCCATCCTGACCGAATGCGAGGACAGGAATGGCGGCGCGCCGATCACCGTGTTCGAAATCACCACTGCGGCGGGTCTGCTGCTGTTCTCGCGCCATCCCGCCGACGTTCTCCTGCTTGAAGTCGGCCTCGGCGGCCGCCTCGACGCCACCAACGTGATCGACCGGCCGCTCGCGAGCGTCATCACGCCGGTCTCGCTCGATCACGCCGATTATCTGGGCGAGGATCTCGCTGGCATCGCCGCCGAGAAAGCCGGCATCATCAAGCGCGGCGCTCCGGCTGTGGTTGCCCCGCAGGTCGATCAAGCCATGGCCGTGATCGGGCGGATCGCGGCGCGCGCGCGCGCGCCGCTGAAAGCGGCCGGCGAGGCCTGGATCGCGAGCGAAGAGCATGGGCGCATCGTCTATCAGGACGAGGACGGTCTGCTCGACCTGCCGCCGCCGCGCCTGGTGGGCCGGCATCAGACGGTGAATGCCGGAACCGCCATCGCCGCGCTGCGCGCGGCCGGCTTCAAGCCGCCGATGTCGGCATTCGAAACAGGCCTGCTCAGGGCCGAATGGCCGGCGCGCATGCAACGTCTGTCGCAGGGGCGATTGGCTGCGATGATCCCGGCCGGAAGCGAGCTGTGGCTCGACGGCGGGCACAATCCGGACGGTGGCCGGGCCATTGCGGTCGCGCTTGCCGACCTCGAGGAACGCGTTCCGCGTCCGCTGGTCGTGATCGTGGGGATGCTGCAGACCAAGGACCACGCGAGCTTCCTGCGCCATTTCGCGGGTCTGGCGTCCCAGCTCTATGCGGTGTCGATTCCGCGGCAGGTGAAGAGCCTGGCGCCGCCGGTCATTGTCGAGGCGGCGCAGTCGTGCGGCATTGCGGCGGAGGCGGTGGATGGCGTGATCGATGCCCTGAAGCGGACCGGCGTTCGCGGTCTGGTGCCGCCGCCGCGCATTCTGATTGCCGGCTCGCTTTATCTGGCTGGCGAAGTGCTGAGACAAAACGAGACACTGCCGCAATAGAGCGCGATCCGCCGAGGTGGGAACCTGTATCTGTGATCTGTCGCCGTCATAATGGCGGGAGCGGACGCGGCTCGTTGGGAACCTGATCTTTGGGATCGTAAACCGGCTTGGGCGCGTCCGTTTCGGAAATTGATCGAACAGTC
>WBUW01000487.1 GCA_008933495.1 Pseudorhodoplanes sp. | reverse complement strand
GCGCAGCACGCCAGCACGAACGCCGCCCGGTCGGTGACGACATGATCGGCCGCGAGCGCAACGACGACGGCATTGCTGCTGCGCTTGACCGCAAACGCTGCGCCCGCCGCGATGGCCGGACCAGAATCCCGCCGCACTGGCTCAAGCAGGATATCGGCCTCGGCGCCGATTTCGGCGAGTTGGTCGGCGACCAGAAAACGATACTGCCCGTTTGTAATCACGATCGGCTTGTCGAAAATCGAACGGTCCGCCACCCGCCGGACAGTTTCCTGGAAGGTCGAGTATTTCCCGAGCAACGAGAGAAATTGCTTCGGCCGCCCTTCGCGCGACGCAGGCCACAGCCGCGTGCCGGCCCCCCCGCACATGATCAAGGGCACGATCAGATCAGCCATGATAAGCCCGGTACCATTCGACGAAATTCCTGACGCCGTGTGCAATCGACGTGTCTGGACGGAACCCGACCTCCCGCCTCAGGTCGTCCACATCGGCATAGGTTTCCGGCACATCGCCCGGCTGCATGGGACGAAGCTCGCAGACCGCCTTCTTGCCGATCACCTCTTCCAGAAGGCTCACCACGTACGAAATCTCCACCGGCTTGTTATTACCGATATTATAAATCCGCCAGGGCGCTGCGCTGCGGGCCGGATCCGGCTTGTCGCCCGACCAATGCGGATCGGCGACCGCCGGCCGATCGACCAGTCGCACCACCGCTTCGACGACATCGTCAATATAGGTGAAGTCCCGTCGCATATTGCCGTGGTTGAAGAGTTGTATCGGCCGGCCCGCCATGATGGAAGCCGCGAAAATCCACATGGCCATGTCGGGCCGGCCCCACGGACCATAGACGGTGAAAAACCGCAGGCCCGTCGCCGGCAGCCGGAACAGATGCGCGTAGGCATGCGCCATCAATTCGTTGGCCTTCTTGCTGGCTGCGTAGAGGCTGATCGGATGGTCGACATTATCCGAGGTCCGGAACGGCAGTTTCGTATTCGCGCCATAGACCGACGACGAGGACGCAAACAGCAGGTGCCCGCAGCCATGGTGCCGGCATCCCTCCAGCACATTGACGAAACCTTGCAGGTTCGCATCGACATAGGCGTGCGGGTCGACCAGCGAGTGGCGCACGCCGGCCTGCGCGGCCAGATGCACGACGCGTGGAAACCGATAGGTCTCAAACAACCCGGCGGTCGCAGCGCGCTCGGCAAGATCAAGGCGGGCAAATTCGAAATTGTCGAACTTGCGCAGTTCCGCGAGCCGCGCCTCCTTCAGCCGCGTGTCATAATACGGGCTCAGATTGTCAACGCCGACCACCGCGCGTCCGTTAGCCAGCAATCGACGCGATACATGAAATCCGATGAACCCGGCGGCGCCGGTGACAAGAACGTGATTATCAGCCATCGCTCGATGTTCGTCCCATCACAAGCGCCAAAGATCGATGCCCGCCGGCTTGCTGGTACGATCGAGAACGGATTTGACGTCAAATACCAATCCCTTCCCATCCTTGAGCAGGCGCGTCATCAGCGTCCAGCCGGCGGCGACGAAATCGTTATGCGCCACGGCGAAGATGATCGCGTCCGCGGGCGCGAGCGCATCCAGCGGCGACAGGACCAGGTCGTATTCGTGTTTTGCCTCTGCCGGATCGGCCAGCGGATCGTGCACCTGCACGCGCACGCCCGACGCCCGCAACTCGCGCACGATGTCGACCACCTTCGAATTGCGCGTATCGGGCACATTTTCCTTGAACGTGAGCCCGAGGATCGTTGCCATTGCCTGCGTCCGGCCGGCGCGGAACAAGTCGCGCACGCACTCGCGCGCGATGCGCATTCCGACATCGTCGTTGATGCGGCGGCCCGACAGGATCACCTCGGGGTGATATCCTACCTTTTCCGCCCGATGCGTCAGGTAATAGGGATCGACCCCGATGCAGTGCCCGCCGACCAGACCGGGATAGAACTTCAGGAAATTCCACTTCGTTCCGGCGGCTGCGAGCACGTCCCCGGTATCGATCCCCAATCGATGGCAGATCGCGGACAATTCGTTCATGAACGCGATATTGAGGTCGCGCTGGGTATTCTCGATGACCTTGGCCGCCTCGGCGACACGGATCGAGGGCGCCTGATGAACGCCGGCCTTGACCACCGAACCATAGACATTTGCGACGATTTCAAGCGTCCGCTCGTCCTGCCCGGATACGACTTTCATGATCGTTTCGAAACGATGCTGCCTGTCGCCCGGATTGATGCGCTCGGGTGAATAGCCGACCGTAAAATCAGAACCAGCCTTCAAACCGGAAACGCGCTCGAGGATCGGCGCACAATCTTCCTCGATGCATCCGGGATAAACGGTTGATTCGTAGACCACGATGTCGCCACGCTTGAGAACGCGGCCGACTGCGTCCGATGCGCTCATCAGCGCCCGCAAATCCGGACGGCGCGCGGCATCGATCGGTGTCGGCACCGTGACGATGTAAAAATCCGAGCCGGCCAGCGCCCGCGGATCGCTTTCATAGCGCAGCGACGGTTGCGCGAGCTCGCCGGGCTCGACTTCACGGGTGCGGTCGCGGCCGGCCCGCAGCTCATCGATGCGCGCGTGATCGATATCGAACCCGACAACCGCGGTCCCGGTCCGCGCAAAGGCGATCGCAACCGGCAGAC
>WBUW01000486.1 GCA_008933495.1 Pseudorhodoplanes sp. | reverse complement strand
CTGAAACTGTCGGGCTGGTCGGCGAGCGGGGTGGCCGCGCGCGCCGCCGCCGCCGACCAGCCCGACAGTTTCAGGCTGAACACCTCGACCTCTTTCACGATCGCGTCAGCGGCCGGCCAGGAGATCGCAAATACCGGCAGCGAGGCCGGATGGTCGGGACGCTCCACGAACGGCAGCCGGGCGATGATTTTGGGCGCCGTCGCGCCTTCCAGCAGGCTCCACCAGGCGTCGCTGCCGGCCACCGCAACCGCGGGCACCAGCCCAAGATCGCCCTTCGAGGCGGCGACCGCCTTGACCACGCCGGCCGCGCCCATATGGCCGACGAAGGGCACCGTGAAGCCGAAATGGAAGCGCGCCGAATCGCGCATGGCGGCATCGCCCGCACTCAGGTCTGCGTGGACGGCATAGGGCGCCTGCACATGGGTGAAGGTCGCGATGATGACGCGCCAGATGCTCTCGACGGTATCGAGCGGCAGGATGCCGTGATGGCGCTCGACCAGCTTGCGCATCATCGCGGCTTCGCGCGCGGGCCGGAATGCGGAACCCGTTTCCTGGGTCTTTTTCACCGCGATCAGGCTTTCGATGATCTCGCCGCGCTCGATCAGGAGCCGGTGCATGTTCTCGTCGATGCGGTCGATCTCGGCGCGCAGATCGGCGAGCGTGGGCTGATCGGGTTTGCGTCCGCTCATGGTAAAGTCGCAAAATCCATTGACAGGGCTGGCGCGCGACCTACCTAGATCGGCCGCTGCAGCTCCGGAACCGGGGTCCTTGCTAGCCGGGATAAGCGGGATGGTCGAGGCCAATCTGACTGCCAAACGGGACGGCCCGGCGCGCGCGCGCGAGGCGGACGAGCCGCGCGATTCGCTCATGGCCCGGTTTGCCGCCGACCGGCCGCTGCGGCTCGATGCCGGGGCCTCGCTCGCGCCGTTCCAGATCGCCTACAAGACCTATGGCCGGCTCAATGCCGCCCGCTCGAATGCGGTGCTGATCTGCCATGCCTTGACCGGCGATCAGCACGTGGCGAGCGCCCACCCGGTCACCGGCAAGGCGGGCTGGTGGGACATCATGGTCGGGCCGGGCCGGCCGATCGATACCGAACGCTATTTCGTCATCTGCTCGAACGTGGTCGGCGGCTGCATGGGCTCCTCCGGGCCGTCCTCGACCAATCCGCAGACCGGCAAGCCCTGGGGCCTGGAATTTCCCGTCATCACCATCCGCGACATGGTGCGGGCGCAGGCCATGCTGCTCGATCATCTCGGCATCGAGCGGCTGTTCACGATCGCCGGCGGCTCGATGGGCGGGATGCAGGTCCTGGAATGGGCGGCGACCTTTCCCCACCGCGTCTTCTCCGCGCTGCCGATTGCCTGCGCCACGCGCCATTCGGCGCAGAACATCGCCTTCCACGAAGTCGGCCGCCAGGCGGTGATGGCCGATCCCGACTGGCGCGGCGGACGCTATCTCGTCGAAGGCACGAATCCGCGGCGCGGGCTGGCGGTCGCGCGCATGGGCGCGCACATCACCTACCTGTCCGACGCCGCCCTGCATCGCAAGTTCGGCCGCCGGCTGCAGGATCGCGACAACCCGACCTTCTCCTTCGACGCCGATTTCGAGGTCGAGAGCTATTTGCGGCATCAGGGCATCTCGTTCGTCGAACGCTTCGACGCCAATTCCTATCTCTACCTGACGCGCGCCATGGATTATTTCGACGTCGCCGCCGATCATGACGGCGTCCTGTCCAATGCGTTCAAGGACAGCCCGGTGCGGTTCTGCGTCGTCTCGTTCACCAGCGACTGGCTGTTCCCGACGTCCGAATCGCGCGCCATCGTGCATGCGCTCAATGCCGCCGGTGCCCGTGTCTCGTTTGCCGAAATCGTAACCGACAAGGGCCATGACGCCTTCCTGCTCGACGAGCCGGAACTGTTCGCCATCGTGCGCGGCTTTCTCGACGCGGCACGCAAGGCGTGCGGACTGGAGTCCTGATTGCCGTGACCGTCGCCTCCTATCAGCACGACATGACGATCGAGCAGACCGCGCGCGCGCACGGCAATGTGCGCGTCGACCATCTCGTCGTCGCCGGCATGGTCATGCCCGGCTCCAAGGTGCTCGACGTCGGCTGCGGCGACGGCGAATTGCTGCGCATCCTGGCCGAGACGCGTAGCGCCGACGGCCGCGGCATCGAGATTTCGCGCGAGGGCGTCAATCAGTGCGTGGCCAAGGGGCTGGCCGTGATCCAGGGCGACGCCGACACCGACCTTGCCGACTATCCCGACGATGCCTTCGACTATGTGATCCTGTCGCAAACCCTGCAGGCCACGTTGCGCCCGCACCAGGTGCTCGAGCACATGCTGCGCATCGGACGGCGCGCCATCGTCTCGTTCCCGAATTTCGGACACTGGAAAATCCGGCTCAAGCTTCTGTTCGGCGGGCGCATGCCGCAGACCGGGAATCTGCCCGGCACCTGGTACGACACGCCCAACATTCATTTCTGTACGATCAAGGATTTCCGCGAACTGTGCGACATGACCGGCGCCGAGATGGAGCGCGCGGAGGCGCTGCACGCCTCCGGCGCGCCGATGCGCTTCGCGGCGCCGTGGTGGTTCTGGAACCTGTTCGGCGAACAGGCCGTGTTTCTGCTCAGGCGGCGGACCTGAACCTC
>WBUW01000018.1 GCA_008933495.1 Pseudorhodoplanes sp. | reverse complement strand
TCGGCTTTGACTGGGCGGGCGTTCCGACCTTTGGCTTGCTGAAGCGCTACCGCAGCGAGGACGACTCTTCCGCAGCATCGCCGCTGCGGCATCGTGAAGAATTGTCGCTACGAGGGCGATGCGTCATATCCTTGAAAGGAGTGGTGCTGCCGGACAGGATTGAACTGTCGACCTCTCCCTTACCAAGGGAGTGCTCTACCACTGAGCTACGGCAGCTTTGAATGAGGCCGGCCTCGAAAACGCGGCGGCCAGCGCGGCTGTAACTGCCACAAGGGGCGCGCCGCCGCAAGGATCGCCCGCAAGGATCGCCTGCTTGAAAGGAGCCCCGGTTGGGGCTAGGTCGACGGCCATGCCAGCGGAAAACGATCGAAAGAGGCGTTCCGACGCCGCCGACCGCCGGGCTCGGGCTTTGCGGGACAACCTGCGTCGCCGTAAGCTCCAGGAGCGGGAGCGGGCGTCGGTTGCAGCCGGCGAGGCCGGACCCTCCGGCCGGGAGCAGCCGGCGCGGGACGGCCGGGAGCGCTGAATATTCCCACTTTCGCCCGATTCGCGCGGCGAGGTGAAAAGACAGGACGGCACAGTCGGGTGCCGCAGCGGGGGCTTTGCAATGGATCGTATTCGTATCACCGGCGGGCGCCCGCTCCATGGTGAAATCCCGATTTCCGGCGCCAAGAACGCGACCCTGCCGCTGATGATCGCCAGCCTGTTGACGGACAAGACGCTCGTCCTCGACAACGTGCCCCACCTTGCCGACGTGGTGCAGCTCCAGCGCATCCTCAACAATCATGGCGTCGATGTCATGCTGTCGGGCAAGCGCTCCGGCGACGTCGATAACAAGGGCCAGACCGTCAAGATTTCGGCTGAGCGAATTGTCGACACGACCGCCCCGTATGAACTGGTCTCGAAAATGCGTGCGAGCTTCTGGGTCATTGCGCCGCTGGTTGCGCGCATGGGCGAGGCACGGGTGTCGTTGCCGGGCGGATGTGCGATCGGCACGCGGCCGGTCGACCTGCTGATCATGGCGCTGGAGCGCCTCGGCGCGAAAATCGACATCGAGGGTGGTTATGCGATCGCGCGCGCCCCGCGCGGCCTGCGCGGCGCGGAGATATCGTTTCCGAAAGTCACGGTCGGTGGCACGCACGTTGCCGTGATGGCGGCCGCCCTGGCGCAGGGCACGACCGTCGTCGACAACGCGGCCTGCGAACCGGAAATCACCGACGTCGCCGACTGCTTGGTCAAGATGGGCGCGCGCATTTCCGGCGCCGGCACCCGACGGATCGTGATCGAGGGCGTGTCGGGCCTGTCCGGCGCCCGCCACAGCGTCCTGCCCGATCGCATCGAGACCGGGACCTATGCCATGGCGGTGGCGATGACCGGCGGCGATGTCATGCTGCAGGGCGCGCGCGCCGAGTTGCTGCAATCCGCGCTCGACGTGCTGGTGCAGGTCGGCGCCACCGTGACCACGACCAACGAAGGCATTCGCGTCGCGCGCAACGGCGCCGGCATCGCTTCCGTCGATGTCACGACCGAGCCTTTCCCCGGCTTCCCGACCGACCTGCAGGCGCAGCTCATGGCACTGATGACGCGCGCGAAGGGGACCTCGCGCATCACCGAGACCATTTTCGAGAATCGTTTCATGCACGTGCAGGAACTGGCGAGGCTTGGCGCGCGCATCTCGCTCGACGGCCAGACCGCGACCATCGAGGGTGTCGAGCGGCTGAAGGGCGCGCCGGTGATGGCGACCGACCTGCGCGCGTCGGTTTCGCTCGTGATCGCCGCCCTCGCCGCCGAAGGTGAGACGGTCGTCAACCGCGTCTATCACCTCGATCGCGGTTTCGAGCGGCTGGAGGAAAAGCTCAGCCAGTGCGGCGCTGCGGTCGAGCGCATCAGCGGTTGATCGCCTTCGTGCCTGCCAGGAGGCGCTGAATGGCTTTGCTCCGGATTGCGCTGGCACTGCTCGTGACATGCACCGTCGCGCGTTCCGCGACATCTCTCAGCGTCGCCGGTTGCCAGGGTGCCGTGACCGGCCTCATCGCCGACCATTTCGATGTCGAGAACCCCAAAGTCGTCCCCCGGGCGAACCTGGAAAAGGATCTCGGCGCCGACGATCTCGACCAGGTGGAACTCGTCCTCGCCATGGAGGAGCTTTTCAAAATTGAAATTCCGGACGACGAGGCGGACAGGCTGAAGACGGTCGGCGACATGGTGGCGTTCGCGAACCGGAATGCGAAAACGGGTTGTCGATGACGGCGCTCGCGGCGCGATGGATTTCTGCGGTCGCGGCTTTCCTCGCCGTCTGTTCGGAAGCGCTCGTGACGCCGGCAGCGGCGCAACTCGCCTGCCGGACCGACCAGAAAAGCGCCGCCGTCGCCGAACTGATGTTCGGCCGCAAGATCGGCGACCGCCTCGGCGTCAGCGAAGCGGCCTGGACGCGGTTCGTCGATCGCGAACTCACGCCGCGGTTTCCGGACGGACTCACGATCATCGATGCCGCCGGTCAATGGCTCGACCCGGTGCGTAAGCGCGTTGTGCGCGAACCGAGCAAGATCGTCGCCATTGTCATCGGCGACCCGGAGCGCGACCAGGCCAAGATCGATGCCGTCGCGGCAGCTTACAAGAAGCGTTTCCGGCAGCAGGCCGTCGGCGTGGTGGTGCGGCCGGCCTGCGTTTCGTTCCTGTAGCGCCGGCCGCGAGTCTTGCGCATCGGCGCGCCGCTTCCTAATTTGTAATTGATGCGCGAATGATACGCGAACGATCCGCAGGACCGGCACCACCATGGACCCGCTCAAGCTCATTGCCCTCGACAAGGAGGATCTCGAAGTCGTGTCCGCGCATCTGCAGGATGCGGTGGTGCGCGTCGAGGACATCATCTGGCGGCCGTTCGAGCATCGTCTTGTGATCGGATTAAACCGCTTCGACTGGGAGGCGGCGAGCGGGGCGAATCCGGCATGGCGGCGTCGCCGGGCGGCCCTGCGCTTCGATCGCGTCGTGTCGTTCCGGGCGAGGAACGTGTCGCCGGCCGACAAGGATAAGGTCCTCAATCTGCTCGCGCTGGAATTCGCCGAAACCGATACGCCGGCCGGGACGGTGACGCTGCTGTTTTCCGGCGGTGCGGCGCTGCGGCTCGATGTCGAGTGCGTCGAGACCGAATTCGTCGATCTCGGGCCGGTCTGGGCGGCATCTGGTTGTCCCCACCATGAAAGCGGGGCAAGCGCGCCTGACAATAGCAAGACCGGCAGTTCCACGTCGGACAGCCCGGATACAGATCGGCCCAAGACGCGGCTCGCTTGATCGCCGATGGGGCCGCGGCCGTGAACGCCGGTCTGCCGTGGGATTTGCGCGCCGCCATCGGCCGCCTGCTGGAAGGCCGTCCACGCTCCGCGCTCGTCGCAAAGGCCGCGCGACTGTCGGAAATCTATCGCGCCGGCGGCAATTCCCGCGAAGCGATCGCCGACGAGACCGGCGCCCTTGCCTACACGTTGGCCCGAATGCCGGCGACCTATGCGGCCGTCGCGGCCGTGCTGGCGGAGGCGGCGCGCCGCGCGCCGGACTTCTCTCCGCATACGTCGTTGGATGCCGGGGCGGGGCCGGGCACGGCGAGCTGGGCGTGCGCGGAGCGCTATCCGACGCTGGCCAGCATCAGCATGATGGATGCCAGTCCTGCCTTCATCGATCTGGCGCGACGCCTGGCGCGCGACAGCGTTCATCCCGCGCTGCGCGATTCGACGTCCGCGCTCGGCGACTTCGTGCGCGGCGATGCGCCGCTTCCGGAATCCGATCTCGCGATCGCCGCCTATGTCCTGGCCGAGCTTGCAGATTCTGCCTGCGAAGAGGTTGCGGCGCGGCTCTGGATGGCGTGTGCGGGGCTATTCGTGCTTGTGGAGCCCGGCACCCCGGCCGGGTACAAACGCATCATGACCGCGCGCGAACGCTTGATCGCCGAGGGTGCTGCCGTCCTTGCGCCGTGTCCGCACGCTCATGTGTGTCCGCTGCGGATGCCCGACTGGTGCCATTTCGCCGCGCGCCTGCCGCGCTCGCGCGATCACATGCTGGCCAAGACCGCAACGGTGCCGTTCGAAGACGAGAAGTTTTCGTACCTCGTGGTCGCGCGTCCGCACGTCATCGGCGCGAGAGCGGGCGGCCGCGTGCTTGCGCCGCCGCGCCGGAACAAGGCGGGCCTGACGCTCAAGCTATGCCGCGCCGACGGGATTGCCGATGTCGCGGTAGCCCGGCGCGACCGCACCGCGTTCGCGCGCCTGCGCCATGCGCGCTGGGGGGATGGCTACTGATGCCCGATCGGGACGGACGCATGTGCGCCGGCATCCCATTCTGCGCGAACGTCCGGGTCGGGGTCGTCGCGATATCGCGCCGCCAGATCGGCAAAGGTGCGCGCATCGGCGAGCCGCGCCAGGGCCCACACTGCCGCCCCGCGCACAAGCGCGGACTGGTCGTCAAGCCGGTCGCGCACCTCGCGCAGGAACGCGCGGTCCCCGCTGTTTCCGATCGCGATCAGGACGTTGCGCACGAAGCGGTCGCGTCCGGTGCGTTTGATCGCCGTCTTTGAAAACAGGGCGCGGAACTGCGCATCGTCGAGGCGCACGAGATCGGCCAGCGCCGGCGCGCGCAAGGTCTCACGCGCGGCAAGTTTTGCGTCGCGGCCCTGCTGGGCGAACTTGTTCCATGGGCAAACTGCCAGGCAATCGTCGCAGCCGTAAATCCGGTTGCCCATGGCAGCGCGCAAATTACGCGGAACAGGTCCCTTGTGTTCGATCGTCAGGTAGGAGACGCAGCGCCGCGCATCGAGGCGGTAGGGCGCGGGAAAGGCTTGCGTCGGGCAGACATCGAGGCAGGTGCGGCAGGAGCCGCAATGATCGTCGACCGGTTCGTCGGCGGGCAGATCGAGGGCCGTGAAGATCGCCCCCAGAAACAGCCAGGAGCCGAATTCGCGCGAGACGAGGTTGGTATGCTTGCCCTGCCAGCCCAGTCCGGCGCGGGCGGCAAGCGGTTTTTCCATGACGGGCGCGGTGTCGACGAAAACCTTCACATCGCCGCCGGCCTGCGCCACCAGAAAGCGGGCCAGCGCTTTCAGGCGCGGCTTGATCACGTCGTGATAGTCGTCGCCTTTGGCATAGACCGAAATCGCGGCGCCGCCGTTCGCCTTGAGAATGGCGAGCGGGTCGCCGTCGGGTCCGTAGTTGACGCCGAGCATGATGACGGCGCGCACCTCCGGCCAGAGCTGGTGCGGATCGGCACGGCGCGCGGCGTTGCGCGCCAGCCAGTCCATGTCGCCGTGCGAGCCCGCGGCAAGGAAATGCTGCAGGCGGTCCTCGGCTTGCGGAATGGAGTTCGGCGCGGCCACGCCGAACGCATCGAAACCCTGCCTGAGCGCCTCTGCCCTCAGAGCCGATTTGATCGCGGCCGCATCGCTCAGAAGTCGAGATCGGCGTAGGTTGCCGACGGAGCGATGCCCGTCACTGTTTCCGCAAGGATCGGACGGAACGAGGGGCGCGACTTCATCCGCGCGTACCAGTTTTTGGCCGTTTCGTCTTCGTTCCAAGGCACGTCACCAAAATAATCGACCACGGAGAAGTGGGCGGCGGCGGCGAGATCGGCATAGCTCATCTGTTCGCCTGCAAGCCAATCGTGTCGGCCGATCAACCAGCCGACATAGGCCAGATGATACCGGATGTTGGCGCGCGCGGCACGGATCATCTCGGTGTCCGGCGAACCGCCGCCCTTTTCGGGCGGCATATGGCGCTTGTAGAAACGCTCCCGCACCAGCGGACCTGACACTTCCTCGAACATCTTGTCGTTGAACCAGGATGTGAGGCGGCGGACCTCGACGCGTGCCAATGCATCCCCCGGCAGCAGCCGGTGCCGCCCCAGCATGGCGCCGCGGGTCTCGTCGAGATATTCGGCGATGACACCCGCGCCCGGAATCGCCGGGCGTCCTTCCTCGACCAGGACGGGGGTCGTGCCGGCCGGGTTGATCATGAGGAACGCCTCGCGCCGTTCCCAGAAGTGTTCCTCGGCGAGCCGCACATCGAGGCTGAACTCGCCGAGCACCAGGCGCACGAAACGCGAATGCGGGCAGACCGGATGATGAAAAAGCGTCAACATGCGCGGCGAATCGTCCTCAATATCTGATTATAGAGGAACGAAAAGCGGCAAACTGTTGAGGGCGCGCGACTTTACAGAAATGATATCTCCCGGTTTTGTGCGAAATCGCCTAGAGCTTGAGCATGATCCCGAAAAGTGTGAAGCGATTTTCGGAAAAGATCATGCTCAAACAAAAAGCTAAAGCGGGATGATGATTCGAGGAAAAGTCATCCCGCTTTAGCGTCCCGCCGCGCGGTCCCTACCGTGACACCATCTTTCCCCGGAGAGCGCCATGTTGTCCGATCTGCTCACGGCCGGATTTCTCGGCATTGTCGAGGGGCTGACCGAGTTCCTGCCGGTTTCGTCGACCGGCCATCTGCTGCTCCTTGAGCGCTTCTTCGGGTTTTCCGACGACGAATTCGGCAAGACCTTCGTGGTGCTGATCCAGCTCGGCGCCATCCTCGCCATCCTCTCGATCTATTTCGCCAAACTTTGGCGTATCTTCATCGGCGCTTTCTCCGACCCGGCGGCGCGGCGCTTCATCCTCGGCGTATTGCTGGCCTTCCTGCCGGCGGCGGTTATCGGCGCGGCGGCGTATTCGTTTATCAAGGGTGTACTGTTCAATCCCTGGATCGTGTGTTTCACATTGATTCTGGGCGGCGCCGTCCTGCTCTGGGTCGATCAGCTCGACCTGTCGCCGCGCCATCGCGAAGCGACGCGGTTCACGCTCGGGATGTACCTGTTGATCGGCATCTTCCAATGTCTCGCCATGATCCCGGGCGTGTCACGCTCGGGCACGACGATCGTTTCGGCGATGCTGCTCGGCGCCGACAAACGCTCGGCAGCCGAATTTTCCTTCTTTCTCGCCATGCCCACGATGGCGGGCGCCTTCGCCTACGATCTCTACAAGAATTATGGACAGATGACCGCCGACAATACCTTGATCGTTGCCTTCGGCTTTGTCAGCTCGTTCATCATGGGCTTCATCGTGGTGAAGACGTTCCTCGATTATGTCTCGCGCCACGGCTTTGCGCTGTTCGCGTGGTGGCGCGTGGTCGTGGGAACGTTGGGGCTGATCGGGCTTGCGCTCGGTGGCTGACGGTCAGGCCGGGCCGGTCTGGAATTGTCCGGCCTTGCGGAAGCGCCACAGATAGCTCGGCGCGACTGCCTCTATGGTCGTCGGTGCGATGCCGAGGCCTTCGAAGGTGTGTCGCTCGCGCGCCGCTTCTTCCGACACGATATTGTCGTAGCGCAGCAGTTCGACCTGGTCGGGCGTCAGCGGCGGATTCGGGAGGAATTGCAGGACGGCCGCCTGGAGGCGGGCGAGCAGGAACGGGACCGGCACCAGCAGACGTTTGCGCCCGGTGGTCGCCAGCACGTACTCCATCAATTGGCGGAATGTCCGCACTTCCGGCCCGCCCAGCTCATAGGTCGTGCCGGCCTTGGTCCTGCCGTCGACGGCAAGCGCAATGGCCTCGGCCACGTCGGCGGCATAGGCGGGCTGGAACTTCGTTCTCCCGCCCCCGATCAGTGGAAGCACCGGCGTAAAGCGCGCGAGCGAGGCGAAACGGTTGAAGAAATCGTCTTCCGGCCCGAACAGCACCGAGGGGCGGAAAATCGTGGCGCCGGGCTCGGCCGCCAGGACCAGCTTTTCGCCCTGCGCCTTGGTGCGCGCGTAGGCCGAACGAGAGTTCTCGTCGGCGCCGATGGCCGAGACATGGATCACCCGCGCGCCGTGGGCGGCCGCCGCAAGCGCCACCCGCTCGGAACCGAGCGTATGAACGACCTCGAAATGCTGCGCCCCGCGCTCGTACAGGATGGCCACGAGATTGACGACGACTGACGATCCCCGTACGGCGGCCTCGACCGAGGCCGGATAGCGCACATTGGCCTGGACGGCATGAATCTGACCGACCGTCCCCAGCGGTTGCAGGTGTCCGGCGAGATCGGGGCGCCGGACCGCGACCCGGATGCGGTAGCGCCGTCTGGCCAGGGCACGAACGAGATGGCGGCCGAGAAAGCCGGAACCGCCGAAAACGGTAACGAGGGTGTCGGTGCTGGTCTGGAGGCTCATCGGGCTATCCGTGCGGTCGCGAAGGCAGGTCAAGTCTGCCGTGGTTAGAGACCAACCCTCTTCGATTGACAAGGCCGAACCCCGGCACTTATGTGTGCCGCGTTGCCCAGGTGGCGGAATTGGTAGACGCGCTGGTTTCAGGTACCAGTGGCGCAAGCCGTGGAGGTTCGAGTCCTCTCCTGGGCACCATTTTCCTGGCGTGGCGGCCCGCATGCGGCGCCGGGAGCGGACCTTTCACCACAGCCCGTAAGCCGACCACTTTTCCTCGGGAATCGGCACGCCGATCTTGAAATCGAACGACTGAACCGACAGCCGGTCAGGCGCCGCCTCGCAGGTAAACGAGAAGCCGTACCATTTGCCCCGGCTGCGGAATGCGCCTCCCGAGCCGACGATCGTGTCGCCATGAATCTGGGGACGCGCGAGCGCGCCGATCATCGCGCGATCGGGCCGGTAGGCATTGCGGTCCTTGCCGATCGTGCGCATGGCTTCGGCGTCGCAAACCTGTTCCAGCCGCAGCTCCGGATCGAGCGTCTTGAGCATGGCCTTGAAGCGCGCATCCATGGCGGGCGCGGGCGTACCCGCAACAAAAAGGACAAACAAGACCAGCCCCGCCAATCGCATTGCCGTCTCCGCTTGGTCATGAGTGTCGGGCCGGACGGATGAGGGCCCGCGAGAACCGGTCCGGCCGCAGGGCGGTCGGGCACCCCGATTGCAACAATTTCTCCGTCGGCTCAAGCGCCGAGAACAGGCTGCGACGACGTGGTTGCGGCCCGGCATCAGGCACACAAGCCAAGCCGCGCGCATTCTTGCGCAACCGCCGGCAGTGCTGATAATCACAGCTTCGCCGGTCAATCTGCAAACCGGTTGCGGGAATTAACCCGCCGATGCCGCCCCAGGGGCGGGAGCCAGCAATGACGATCCGCCTGCATCGCGGCGACCTGCCCGATCTCTCGCGCTACAAGACGGCCGTAGCCATCGATACCGAGACCATGGGTCTCGACCCGCACCGCGACCGGCTGTGCGTGGTCCAGCTCTCGCCGGGCGACGGGAGCGCGGATGTCGTGCAGATACCGCCCGGCGCGCGCGTGGCGCCCAACCTGACCAGGCTTCTTGCCGATCGCTCGATCCTGAAGATTTTTCATTTTGCGCGCTTCGATCTCGCCGTCCTGTTCCACGCCTTCGGCGTAATGCCCGAGCCTTTGTTTTGTACCAAGATCGCCTCGCGTCTGGCGCGGACCTATACCGACAAACACGGCCTGAAGGACGTCACGCGCGACCTGCTTGGCATCGATTTGTCCAAGCAGCAGCAATTGTCGGACTGGGGTTCGGAAGCCCTTTCCGAGCCGCAGGTTGCCTATGCCGCCTCCGACGTCCTGCACTTGCATGCGCTCAAGGAACGGCTGGAGGCGCTGCTGGTGCGGGAGGGGAGGGCCGAGCTGGCCCGGTCCTGCTTTGCGTTCCTGCCCACGCGCGCCCGGCTCGACCTTGCCGGCTGGGCGGCCGAGGATATTTTTTCGCATTCTTGATCGTTTTTCGGCTTGGCCGCGTCGGCGGTGCCCATTCAAGGCCATATTCAAAGTCTTAGTGGCGGAGGGATTTTTCGCGCGGGGGGCCGTAGAATACCGATATACCGGCGATTCTCCGCGGTGTTGCCCGGCGGGTATGTGGCCTCGACGTTGGGTGCGCGTGGTCACGCATTGTCCAGCCTATTTGGGGTACCATGAACCGCATGGTCTACACACGGTCGGACGAGCTCGCTGAGCCCGGTTTCGCGATGCAGGGCGGCGGCAACAGCGAGCATGCTTTCCGCGGTGCCCAGCGGCACAGCCGGAATGTGCGCTTAATGCGCATTCTGATCCCGGCCGGTCTCGGCTTGGCGGCTTTGGTCATTCTGGTCATGACCTATTTCAACCCGATGCGGCTGCTGTACAAGCTGCCCAGCGATCTCGGCACGCTCGTGATTTCCGGCAGCAAGATTACGATGGAATCGCCGCGGCTCGCCGGCTACACGCGCGACTCGCGCGCTTATGAGGTCAACGCCAAGGCCGCCGCGCAGGATTTGACGCGACCCGAAATCGTCGAGCTGAAGGAATTGCGGGCCAAGATCGACATGCAGGACAAGAGCGCGGTCGAAATGCGCGCGCTCGGCGGCGTGTACAACACGAAGTCGGAGATTCTGACGCTTGGGCCCGGCATCCGCCTGACCTCGACGACAGGCTATGAAGCGCGGCTCGCCGAAGCGGTAGTCGATATCCGCAAGGGGAACATCGTCTCCGACAAGCCGGTGGAAGTGAAAATGCTCAAGGGTACGCTCAATGCCAACCGGCTCGAGGTGCTCAATGCCGGCGAATTGCTGCGCTTCGACGGCGGGGTCGCAATGACGCTGATGCTCGATCCGCCCGCCAAGGCCAAGGAGCAGAACAAGGAACAGCCGCCGGCTCCGGTTTCGCAGGAGGCTGCGGCACAATGACGGCCTTGCGGAGGATCGCATGGGGTATCGGCCTGGCCGCGGTCGCGGGCGTATCGGCCTTTGCCCAGCAGGGCATTCCGAATGCCCTGCAGGGCTTTTCGCAGAACCGCGACAAGCCGGTGCAGATCGAAGCTTCTTCGCTGGAGGTGCGCGACAAGGATAAGGTCGCGACCTTCGTGGGCAACGTCAACGTGGTCCAGGGCGATACCACGATGCGTTGCAAGTCGTTGCTCGTGTTCTATGACCAGGACAACAAGACCGGCGGCATGAAAGCCGCCAAGCCCGGTCCGGGCGGGCAGCAATCGATCCGCCGCCTCGAAGCGCGCGGCGGCGTCATCGTGACACAGAAGGAGCAGACGGCGACCGGCGATACCGGCATTTTCGACATGAAGTCGAACACGATTACCCTCGCCGGAAATGTCGTCGTTACGCACGGCCAGAACATATTGCGCGGCGATCGGCTGGTGGTCGATATGACGACGGGCGCGGCGCGGGTTGAATCCGGCAAAGGCCGCGTGCAGGGCCTGTTCGTTCCGAGCAGCACGGACAAACCGGCCGGCAAGGAGCCGGCCAGGGAGCCGGTCAAGGACGTCCGGGATCGACCGAAGGAGGCCGAGCCCGCGCCGGCCGCCCGGCCGGCCCCGAGCGCTGCGCAGGAGCGGGTACGGCCCGTGGCTCCGCGCGGAATTTACTGACGGCGCGCGCTCCGGTTGAAAGCCGCTCCGCCACGGATTATGACCCGCCTAATCGACCGTCAGCCCTGAGGCCACGTGCTCGACCTTGTCCTTCGCCTCTTCGGAAACCGCCGCCGGTCCGGGCCGAAACGGAAGAAATCGTCGCAAGCCTGGCGCACCGAGCTGGAACAGCTTTACAGCGGACGCGGCGCCGGCAGCAAACCGGCGCGTGCCGACAATCCTCCATCCGCGCGCCAGCCGCGGCGTACGAGTGCGCCGGCCCGCCTTCCGGGTCGTCAGGGCTATCTCGCGGCCCATGGCGTCGAAAAGAGTTTCGGCGGCCGCAAGGTCGTCAAGGGCACCAGCCTTTATGTCAGGCGCGGCGAGGCGGTGGGGCTGCTCGGGCCTAATGGCGCCGGCAAGACCACCGTCTTCTACATGATCACCGGCCTAATCAAGGCCGATAGCGGCAGCATCGAGCTCGACGGCTATGACGTGACGCCGCTGCCGATGTATCAGCGCGCGCGCCTCGGGATCGGCTACCTGCCGCAGGAAGCCTCGATCTTCCGCGGACTCAATGTCGAAGACAATATCCGCTCGGTGCTCGAGGTGGTGGAGCCGAGCCGCAAGCGTCGCGAATACGATCTGGATTCACTGCTTGAGGAATTCAGCATCACGCGGCTGCGCAAGACCCCGACCATCGCGCTGTCGGGCGGCGAGCGGCGGCGCGTGGAAATTGCCCGCGCACTGGCGTCACGGCCCAATTACATGCTGCTTGACGAGCCGTTTGCGGGCATCGATCCGATCGCGGTCGGAGACATCCAACAACTGGTCAAGCACCTGACCTACCGGGGGATCGGAGTGCTGATTACCGACCACAATGTGCGCGAAACGCTGGGCCTCACCGACCGGGCTTATATTTTCTATTCGGGCGAGGTCCTGATGGAGGGCCAGACCGAGGAAATCGTGAATAATCCTGACGTGCGGCGGCTTTATCTCGGCGAGGAATTCCGGCTCTAGGACAACCGGAAGACGGCTTCCTGCCGCGCTACACGCCGTGGCAGCCCGGCGCCGGCAAACCGGCACCCGATTCACCCTGCTGGTTACTTCGGCGTTTTTCTACATGCACAAATCGTGCCGAGCGTCTAGAAAGACGCCATGGCACTGACGACTCGACTCGAATTTCGCCAGACCCAGGCGCTGGTCATGACGCCGCAGCTGATGCAGGCCATCAAGCTGCTGCAACTGTCGAACCTGGATCTGGCCGCCTATGTCGAGCAGGAACTCGAACGCAATCCTCTTCTGGAGCGCGCTGGCGACAACGACACCGCCGCACCCGAGGCTGAACCGGCGGACCCCGAGCCGGCCTTCGCGGCCGAAGAAGGACCGGCATCCGACGAATGGGTGGGCGGCGAACTGGAGACGAGCCGCGGCGTAATCGAGGAACAGCTTGGCACGCGCCTCGACAACGTCTTTCCCGACGACGCCGGGCAGACCGGCACCACGGTCCGGCAGGAGGATACCGTTGCGGCCTATTCGGAATGGGCGAGCGTCGGTTCCGGCGGACGCGATGACGCCGATTATAATCTTGAAGCCTTCGTCTCCGCCGAACAGACGCTGGCCGGGCATCTTGCCGAACAGCTCGCGCTCGCGGTCAGCGATCCCGCCCGGCGGATGATCGGGCGGTATCTGATCGATCTCGTCGACGAAACGGGATACCTTAGCAGTGATCTGGCGGCGATTGCCGACAAGCTCGGCGCTCCGCTTGCCGAGGTCGAGGCCGTCCTCAAAATCCTCCAGACGTTCGAGCCGTCCGGCGTGTGCGCGCGCTCGCTTACCGAGTGCCTGGCCATCCAGTTGCGCGAGCGCGACCGCCTCGATCCGGCCATGCAGGCGATGCTGGCGAACCTCGATCTGGTTGCCAAGCGCGACTATGTGGCATTGCGCAAATTGTGCGCGGTCGGCGACGAAGATCTCGCCGACATGATCGCCGAGATCAGGCGGCTCAATCCCAAGCCGGGCCTGGCCTTTGGCTCGGCGTTGGTTCAGCCGATTGCGCCGGACGTTTTCGTGCGCCAGTCGCCGGACGGAACCTTCGCCGTCGAACTCAATTCCGACACGCTGCCGAAGGTTCTGCTGAACCAGAGCTATCATGCCCGCGTTTCGAAGACGGCCGCGAACGCGCAGGACAAGTCCTACCTCGCCGAACAATTGCAGTCGGCGACCTGGCTGATCCGTGCGCTCGACCAGCGCGCGCGGACAATTCTGAAAGTGGCGACCGAAATCGTAAAACAGCAAGATGCCTTTTTTATCCACGGCGTCCAGCACCTGCGCCCGCTCAACCTCAAGACGGTGGCGGACGCGATTTCAATGCATGAATCGACGGTGTCGCGCGTGACCGCCAACAAGTACATGGCGACGAGCCGCGGAATCTTCGAAATGAAGTATTTCTTCACGTCGGCGATTGCCTCGACCGACGGCGGCGAGGCTCATTCGGCCGAATCCGTACGCCACCGCATCAAGGTCATGATCGATGCCGAATCGTCGGACGCCATTCTGTCCGACGACATGATCGTCGACAAATTGCACGAAAGCGGAATCGATATTGCGCGCCGTACCGTCGCGAAATATCGCGAAGCGATGCGCATCCCGTCCTCGGTGCAGCGGCGGCGCGACAAGCAGGCGGCCGCGCTGGTGCGCTGAGGCGCGGTCCGCGGCCGTCCGCGTACCGATCTCCCGGGTGCAATGCGGCAGGGAACCTGCATCGCGGCACAGTCGGATGCCGCATGAGGCGGCGGAAATGTCTGCGACAATCTGGATGGAATCAGAAATGTGCAAAAGAACTGGAATTCATAATCCCAGACTCGCATATTTGCGCTGCCCCAAAATGCCTCCGGGGCACGGTCGCAAAACCCATTGACGCCACGGCGGGCCGTCCTTATGGTCCGCCGCCTCCCGATAGCATCATTACCAACCCGACACGGACCTTTCGGACCCGTTTCCATGCCGCTCATCGATTTTGTCACGCCCAGTGCGGTAATCCCGGCGCTCAAGGTCAATGGCAAGAAGCAGGCGATCCAGGAGCTTGCGGCGCGCGCGGCTGCGCTGTGCGGCCAGAATGAGCGCGTGGTTTTCGAGACGCTGCTGCAACGGGAAAGGCTCGGCTCGACGGGAATCGGCCATGGCATCGCGATTCCGCACGGCAAGCTGCCGAAGCTCGAGCGGCTTTTCGGCCTGTTTGCGCGGCTTGAACGGCCGATCGATTTCGAATCGCTCGACGGCCAGCCGGTGGACCTGATCTTTCTGCTGCTTGCACCCGAGGGCGCCGGTGCCGATCACCTCAAGGCGCTCGCCCAAGTGGCGCGCCTGCTGCGCGACCCGGACATAGCCCACAAATTGCGTGAATCACGCGACAGCGACGCGCTTTATGCCGTGCTGACGCTGCCGTCCTCGGCCGCGGCCTGACTGCCGGCCGGCTTTCTCGGGCGGCGTCCTCAGTGGACGCTGACCGTCTCCAGTTCCTGGCTCCAGGCGTTCGCGACCGCGGCTTCGCGCGTATCGGTCAACAGGATCGGCGTGCCGTCCGCCGCATGAAGCGCGAACAGCTTCATCCCCGGCTGCATCCGGGGCGCGTCCGGATAAAGTTCGTTCACGTCTTCCGACTTGACCGGCTTGACATAGGCGATCTGCCCGTCGCCGAGCACGGCGAAGGCCTGGGTGGACATCACGGTCTTCGTGGTTTCAGGGTCGTTGGTCATGGCCTCGACTCCGTTCTTTCTTAATGCCTCCTGCGAGGCACGGTTCCATCGTTAATCGTGCTGCGTGATCGATATCGTGCGCACGACGCGTTCCGGCTCCGGACGCGCGAGATCGATCGAAAGCAGGCCGTTCCTCAAATCCGCACCCAGGACGTCCATCCCGTCGGCAAGCACGAACGTGCGCTGGAATTGCCGCGCGGCAATGCCGCGGTGCAGATATTGCCGGCTCTTGTCCTCGGTCTGGCGACCGCGGATCACGAGCTGGTTTTCCTCGATGGTCACGTCGAGCTGATCGACCGTGAAGCCTGCAACGGCAAGCGTGATGCGCAGACGTTCCGGGTTGCGGTCGTCACGCGCCAGACGTTCGATATTGTAGGGCGGGTATCCGTCGGCGGCCTTGGCGACGCGATCAAGCGCCCGCTCGATTTCGTCGAAGCCCAGAAGAAACGGACTGGATAACGATGGTACTCGGGACATCGCAAAGCCCTTTCAAACAAGCGACTTTGGCGGGGCCCTCGGAAGGCACCCCCGTTGCCGGGCAGACCTGCCCGATAACGTCTGTAATATGGGCGGGCGTAATTTGCTGTTCAAGAAGCGTGCCCCGGCGCATCCTGGCGGCGGGCAGACGCCCCCCCCGCGGGTGTTCGTTTTTCGACCGCCGGCGAGGCCCGTAACCGCGCTGCCAATCCCGCCGTTGACAATCCGCGATCCTGCAGGCGTTGGGGTCGAGGTGCCGATGACGCAGGCGCCTGGCAACGGTAAAGGGATCATTACCAAGGCGCCCCCGTTCTGATCGATCTCGAGGTCGGGGAGGGGTACGAGGCGCGCCTGTCTGTGGCGCTACCTGCGGGAGGCGATGCCGGCCATGGCAGGCCGTCCTTGAGGCCGGCGCCTGCGATCACGTGATGCCCGATCTTGGGCGCATCGGCGGGGTGACCGGCTGGCAGCGCGCAGCCGCGCTGGCAGCGGCGCGGCGGATCGCGATGTCATCGCATCTTTATCCCGAGATCGGCGCCCGTCTTCTGGCCGCGACCCCGACCTGCCATTTCCTCGACTATGTCGAACGGGTCGACAAGATCGTGCAAGAGCCGCTGCGGATCGAGAGCGGCTTTGCGCTCGTTCCCGAGCGTTCCGGCAACGGGCGGTCGTGGGATAGAAAAGCTGTCGCGTGCCATCGCGCCTGAAGCCGTCTCGGGCGCATGGCATGGGCGCGGTGCCCCATGAGCGCGTCGCGCAAACAGTCCGTTCAGGAGGCCGGTCTGGCCGGATCGGGGATCGCGGCGAAGGAAATTGGTGGAGCCAGGCGGGATCGAACCGCCGACCTCTTGCATGCCATGCAAGCGCTCTCCCAGCTGAGCTATGGCCCCAAATGTCGCATCAAGTGCCGCATCCGCGGCAATTCGCCCTATCATACTTCCGGGGCGGCCTTAAGTCTCGTCTTCCTTCTCGATGCCTTCGCCGATGATGTCGGTGACGTCGTCGCTGCCTTCTTCTTCTTCGATGAACGCGGCGTCGTCCAGGGTTTCGTCGTCTTCGACTTCGATATCGTCGGTATCGGGCACTTCATCGCTCTCGGCGGTGACTTTCGCCTTGCCCTGCGCCTCGGCGTCGGCGTCCTCCAGCGAAACGAACTCGGCGCTTTCCAGTTCAGGGCTTTCGTTCTCGGCCTTGACGGCCGCTCCGCCGACGGCCGCCGCCGCTGCGGCGGCCGCTGCGGCGGCCTTGCCGGCGGCATCGGCTCGCGCCCGGCTGACCGG
>WBUW01000017.1 GCA_008933495.1 Pseudorhodoplanes sp. | reverse complement strand
TGTCGCATCGCGCGAGAAAGGCTATGATGTGCACCACATCGTGGAGGAGGACGCCGCGCGCAAGGCGGGCTTTCCGGAGCACTGGATCAACGGGCCGGACAATCTGGTGCGCATCCCGAGGCTGAAGTACTGGCAGGTGACGGGGTGGTATATGACGCCGAACAAGGAATTTGATGGATTATCGCCGCGCTCATATCTGGTGGAGAAGGACTGGGTTGAACGCCAAAGAGTTGGCATTGTTGCATTAAAGTTGTTCGGGGTTTTGAAACCATGAGGCGCGACGGTCTTCATCGCCTGAGTGTCGAGGAACTGGTCGAGCGATTTGCGGCGTTCGCCGTCGACCGGGACGAGGCGATCCTGGACGACGACATTGCTAAATCGTCCCGGCTGTTCTGGAAGCTCGATGCTGTGGAGAAGGAACTTAAGGCGCGCCCGGGCGATCAGCGGACAGCCTTGTGTCAGCTCTATGCGCATCGGAATTTGCAGGTGCGGCTGGATGCGGCAAAGGCAACGTTGGCGGTTGCACCGAAGGCCGCACGTGATGCTCTTCAGTCGATCCAGAACGCGCGTGAATATCCGCAAGCCGGCGATGCCGGCATGTGCTTGTGGGCGCTCGATGAGGGGATTTTCAAGCCGACCTGACTAAACATGTTATTGTCGCGGTGGCGCCGGCGCCATGACCAGCAAAGACCTTGCAAGGAAGACGGCCGATGAGTTGCTGAGCCTGTTCGTCGATTGCGTGGCTTATAATAGTTGGCACCATGAGACCAAACCAACTGAAGAAATTGACAAGCCAGGAACTGGCCCAACGATACGTTGAGATTGGGCTAGCCCAGGACGAAGCGCTGCTGATGGACGAATACGGGAAGTTCAGTCGCCTGTTCAAAACCATGGTGGCTATCGAGAACGAGCTTCAGAGCCGTGACGGCGATCAGCGCGGGATTTTGTTGGACCTTCTCACGCACCCGAATGAGCAGGTGCGCCTGAATGCGGCGAAGGCAACGCTGGCAATAGCGCCTGCCGAGGCGCGCCGCACCTTGGAGTTGCTTGCGCGTATGAGTGTTGGTCCGCAAGCCGGCGATGCCGGCATGTGCCTGTCGAATCTTGACCGCGGCGTCTTCAAGCCAACCTGATCGCCGGTATTTCAAGCGGTCATAGACGCTTACTGGCCGCGCAGCGTGTAGGCTGCGGCCGGATTGCTGCAAGGTCATCGACCCGCGTGCGGCGATCCGGGCGCCGCCAAAGGCTGCCGGCACGACCGCCGATACGATTGCCAATTCACTTGCACGCCCGCCGCCGCGCATTCGCCCGGCGCGCGGCGTCATGCTTTCCATTCACAAGGAGAACGACATGGAAATGGATATTCACGATCACCTGGAGACCAAGGCCGGCTTCCCGCCGGACGCCGTCGTCACCCACAGCGAGCTGATGCGCGCCTTCGAGGCCTTCAAGGACTCCAACGATGCGCGGCTCGCCGCGGTCGAGCGCCGCTCCGCCGACATCCTGTTCGACGAGAAGGTCGAGCGCATCAGCGCCGCGATCGACGCCCATCAGCGCAAGCTCGACGAACTGACGCTCAAGGGCGCGCGGCCGGCGCTCGGCGCCGGTGGCATGCAGACCCACGCCGCGCGCGAGCACAAGTCGGCGTTCGAGGCCTATGTCCGCTCCGGCGAGAGCGCCGGCCTGCGCCAGCTCGAACTCAAAGCAATGTCGGTCTCCTCCAATCCGGATGGCGGCTATCTCGTGCCGCCGGAGGTCGAAACCGAGATCGGCCGCCGGCTGACCGCGATCTCGCCGATCCGCATGATTGCCGGCGTGCGCGAGATTTCCGGCAGCGTCTACAAGAAGCCGTTCATGACGACGGGGCCGGCGGTCGGCTGGGTCGGCGAGACCGCGGCGCGACCGCAGACCAATTCGCCGGTGCTCGACGAATTGTCGTTCCCGGCCATGGAGCTCTACGCCATGCCGGCGGCCACGCCCGCGCTGATCGAGGACAGCGCGGTCAATCTCGACGAGTGGATTGCGATGGAAGTCGAGCAGGCGTTCGCCGAGCAGGAGGGCACAGCCTTCGTTTCCGGTGACGGCAACAACAAGCCCAAGGGTTTTCTCAGCTACGACACCGTCGCCGAGAGCGCCTGGGAATGGGAGAAGATCGGCTTCGTCGAAACCGGTGTCGATGGCGGCTTTCCGGTCGCTTCGCCGGGCGACCCGCTCGTCGATCTCGTCTATGCGCTGAAAGCGGGCTACCGCCAGAACGGCACCTTCGTGATGAACCGCAAGACGCAGAGCGCCATCCGCAAGCTCAAGGACGACGACGGCCAGTATTTCTGGCAGCCGCCGTTGCAGGCGGGCGGCCGCGCGAGCCTGATGACCTTCCCGGTGGTCGAGGCCGAGACCATGCCCAACATGGCCGCCGATTCGTTCTCGGTCGCCTTCGGCGACTTCCGGCGCGGCTATCTGATCATCGACCGCCAGGGCGTGCGCGTGCTGCGCGATCCCTACTCGGCCAAGCCGTACGTGCTGTTCTACACCACCAAGCGCGTGGGCGGCGGCGTGCAGGACTTCGATGCCATCAAGCTGTTGAAGTTCTCCGGCGCGTGATGCGCGGCCATGATGCCACCCCTCTGCCGATGGCGGAGCGGGTGGCGGGCCTCATCGCGCGTTCGGGCGCCGGAACCAGGACCAGACCGGATAGCTCGGCTGGCGCGCCTTCTTGCGGGGTGAGGCTTTGCGCGGGCCGTCAAGCCGCAGATCGGAGTCGGTCGGCGCGGCGGCGGCGACTGCTTCCCCGCTGACGCTGATCGGCGCCCAGCGGGTGAGATAGCCGCAGGCGATGCGCGGATGCGGATGCGCCGCGCGCGTGATGATGCCGACAAGCTGCGCGCCGCGCAGCACCGGCCCGCCGGAATCGCCGAAACAGGCGCTGGCGCCGATCGGGCCGGTGCGGCCGGGATCGACCAGCGCAAAGCGTTCGGCGGCGACAAGCCGCGCCTCGCGCAACTGGCCGTAAGCTCCGCGTCGGCGCTCGTCGGCGGTGCCGTAGCCGGCGATGGTGTAGGTCTCGCCGCCGCCGGCGCCGACCGCAACAGGCGTCACGGAAGGCGGCAGCGGACGCGTCAGCCGCGCGATCACCGCGTCGCCCGAAACGCTCACCCGGCGGCCGTCATCGAGCGTGGCGCTGCGCGAAGCGCCCGCGATCTCGATTCGCGCCGCGCCGGCAATCACGACGCCGCGCCCGCCGCAATGGGCGGCGGAGGCGATCAGGTTGCGTGCGATCACGACCCCGCTGCAGCGGATGGCGCCGCGCACGATCCTGACGGTGTGCCGTTCGAGGGCGGACGTGGTTCCCTTGACGACCGCTTGCGCCGGGTGCGCCGACAGAAAGAAGCCGGCTGAGGAAACAACGATCGCGATCGCGGAAATCCACGATCGCGGCAGGCCGGCATGCGCCGGCGATCTCACCTGATGCAACATGACGCCCCCGTACCCGGCGAAAACATTACCGGGTCAGCGGAAACGGCGGCAAGGTCCGAATCGTCACGGGGCGAGCGGGCTGCCCAGTTTGCGCGCGCTGTCCACAAGCCACGGGCGATAGAGTGACAGCGGCGTGACGCCGGTCAGCCCGCCGCAACCCTCGGCATTGCCGGGACCGGTCGACCAGCTCACCACGCCGATCACACCCGCGCGGCCATTGTCCTGAACGAAGACCGGCGCGCCGGAATCCCCGGTGCAGGCGCCGCGCCCGGTCCGCTCGTTGCGGGTGGCGGGATCGAACAGCCGGATTTGCAGGTTGCCCGGACGTCCGGTGGCGACCAGGCGCGCCGCGCGCAGCGTGCCGCCACTGCGGCCGTCATGCTGTCGGGCGAGGCCATAGCCCGCGACGACGAAGGCATCACCGGGCGCAACCGCCAGTTTGCCGGCGAACAGCGCAACCGGGGCCGCATCCGCCACCGGTGCAGCCAGCTTGACCAGCGCCACGTCGGCGGTCGCACGGTGATTGTCGAATGTCTGCTGGCTGAATTGCGGATGCCGTTCAACCCGAACCGTGTCGCGCAACAGCGGCCGGCGCTCTGCGTCGAAGGTCACGAGCTTGTATTCGGCGCCCGGCGCCACGCAATGCGCCGCCGTGAGCACAAGGTCGCGCGCGACCAGCGCGCCGGTGCACGAATTGCCGCGCGAACCGACAAGCATCACGACCGTGCGCACATAATCCGGCGCCGGCGCAGCTCCGCCGACAAGCGCCAATGCAGGCGCGCTCGATAACGCAAACGCGGCGAGAAGGATCGCAAAGCGCGGCATCGCCGCGGTTTGAGCCCGTCCGCCGCACCCTTGTCAATCTCTTTCATCGGATCAAAGCATGTCCGCCATCCTGCTGACGCCGCCTGCCGCCGAGCCGCTCTCGCTTGCGGACGCCAGGGATTTCCTGCGCGTCGCACATGACGACGACGATGATGCCATCGCGGCGCTGATCGCGGCCGCCCGCCTGCATATCGAAGCGCACACGCGACGCGCACTGATCACGCAGAACTGGCGGCTGGTGCGCGACTGCTGGCCGGCTTCGGGTACGCTGACGCTTTTGCCCGCGCCGGCGCGCGCGCTCGAAGCCGTGCGCCTGCTCGCCGTCGATGGCGCGGCCCAGGAGCTCGATCTCGACGCCTTTGTGCTCGATGCCGCCGCCGCGCCGGCGCGGCTGCGCTTTGCCCGCGATGCGCTCGCGCAGCCGGCGCGCCCGTTCGCCGGCATCGAGATCGACATCGAAGCCGGCTACGGCGCCGCCGCCACCGATGTGCCGGCGCCGTTGCGCCACGCAATCCGGCTTCTGGTCGCGCATTGGTATGAAAACCGCGCGCTTGTAAAGGCGAGCGGCGAGGTGGCCGCCATTCCGGCATCCGTTCTGTCGCTTGTCGCGCCGTACCGGGTGGCGTCGCTATGAGCAATCCCGGAACGCTGAACCGCAGGCTCGTTGTCGAAGCGCCGGTCGAGGCGCCGGACGGCGCGGGTGGCGTCGTCCGTAGCTTCGAAGCGGTTGCGACGCTGTGGGCGTCGGTCGATCCGCTGTCGGCGCGCGAAATCATGGACGCGGCTCGTCTGGGAATCGCCATCACCCACCGCATCACCGTCCGTGCCGGACCTGACCTCTCGATCCGTCATCGCCTGCGCGAAGGCGCGCGCGTCTTTCATATCGCCTCCGTGCGTCCGCAGGACGCGCGCGAAACATTTCTTGAGATCGCCGCCGAAGAGCGGCCCCGATAACGCAAGGACTGTACCCATGAGCAGTGCGGCCGCATCGCTGCGCGCGGCGATCCATGACGCCTTGTCGGTGGACGGCGCGCTCGTTTCGCTCCTTGGCGGAGCGAAAATCTACGACGAGGTGCCGCGCACCGCCGATTTTCCCTATGTCGCGCTCGGCGAGTCGCGGATCAGCGATTACGCGGCCGGCGGCGAGCCCGGCGAGGAACACCAGATGACGCTGCACGCCTACTCGCGCCAGGGCGGCCACCGCGAGGCGCACCTGATTGCCGGCGCGCTGCTGCAGGCGCTCGACGACGCGCCGCTGTCGCTCGACGGGCATCAACTCGTCAATCTGCGCTTCTCCGTCGCCGACATAAGGCGCGAAGCGGACGGCCGCACCTACCACGCATTGGTCCGTTTTCGGGCCGTGACCGAACCGTCCTGATCGAACGAAGGAAACCGAAATCATGGCTGCGCAGAAAGGCAAGGACCTCCTGGTCAAGATCGCCGACGGCGAGACTTTCATTACCGTCGCGGGCCTGCGTTCGCGGCGTCTGGCGTTCAACGCCGAGACCGTCGACGTGACGCACGCCGAATCCGCCGGCCACTGGCGCGAATTGCTTGACGGCGCCGGTGTCAAGCGCGCCGCGATCGCCGGCCGCGGGCTGTTCAAGGATGCGCAATCCGACGCGCTCATGCGGCAGATTTTCTTCGACGGCACCGTTCGCAACTTCCAGATCGTGATCCCCGATTTCGGAACCGTGGAGGGCCCGTTCCAGATATCCAGCCTCGAATTTGCCGGCGAACACAACGGCGAAGTGTCCTACGAGCTTTCGCTCGAATCGGCGGGCGCGCTCACGTTCGCGGTCGCATGAGGCGGCAACCATGGCCAATCGTCATCGCGGCGAAATCGAAGCCGAGATCGGCGGCACGCGCCGCACGCTGGTATTGACGCTCGGCGCATTGGCCGAACTCGAACAGGCCTTCGGTGCGGACGATCTTGCGGCGCTGGCCGAACGCTTTGCCGGCGGGCGGCTCAAGGCGCGCGACCTGATCCGTATCATCGGTGCCGGGCTGCGCGGCGCCGGTGAGGCGATAGCCGATGAAGACGTGGCGCGGCTTGCCGTTGCCGACGGTGCCCAGGGCGCGGTGCGTATCGCGGTCGATCTGATCGCGGCGACCTTCGGGGCCGGCGGGACGCCATCATGAATTCCGAGCCGTTTCCGTGGCGCGCGGCAATGGGGTTTGCGTTCGGCTTCCTGCGGCTGTCGCCGGCGCAATTCTGGTCGATGACGCCGCGCGAGTTCGCCTGCGCGATCGATGCCGTGCGCGGCGGCGAGCCAACGCCGATGCGACGCACCACTTTCGAACACCTGATGAAGAGATTTCCCGATGGCCGATGGCAACCTTGATTCGGCGGAACGGTTCGACGGGACCGCCATGCTCCGCACCGTCGACAGTCTCGACGGGCGCTTGCAGGAACTGACGCGGACCGCCGCGCTGTTCTCGCGCCTGATGACGGCGGCTTTCGTTCAGTCGGCGACCGGGGCGCGCAGCTTCGAGGAGGTCCTGAAATCGCTCTATCTGCGGCTGTCGGATCTCGCCGTGCGCGCCGCCTTCAAGCCGCTCGAACGCGGACTGGCGACCGGTTTCACGAACCTGTTTGCGGGCCTGCTGGGCGGGGGCGGCGGATCGGCGGCGGGCATGATCGCCGCCACAGGCGCCGTCAAGCCGTTCGCTGCCGGCGGGGTGATCGGAACGCCGACCTATTTCCCGCTCCTCTCCGGCGGCGTCGGCCTGGCCGGCGAGGCGGGGCCGGAAGCCATCCTGCCGCTTGCGCGCGGTGCGGACGGCCGGCTTGGCGTCGCATCGGCGATGAGCGCTGCGCCGGCGACCGTCGTGGTCAATATCGCGACGCCGGACGCGGAGAGCTTCCGCCGCTCCGAGAGCTTCATCACCGGACAGATTGCCCGCGCGGTCGCGCGCGGCCAGCGCGGACTCTGACATGGCCGCTTTTCACGAAATCCTGTTCCCGCTTGATATCGCGCTCAAGAGCGCAGGCGGGCCGGAGCGGCGCACCGAAATCGTCGTGCTCGGCTCCGGCCGCGAGGAACGCAACGCCCGCTGGGCGCATTCGCGCCGCCGCTACGACGCCGGCTACGGCATCAAGACGCTCGACGCCTTGTCCGAAGTCGTCGCCTTTTTCGAGGAGCGGCGCGGCCGCCTGCACGGCTTTCGCTGGCGCGACCGGCTCGATCATTCCTCGGCGGCGCCCGGGCAGCCGGTCGCGGCGACCGACCAGGTGATCGGCAGCGGCGACGGCGAAACCGCGCAGTTCACGTTGACCAAGACCTATGGCGGGCTGCATTCGCCCTACCAGCGCCGGATCGAGAAACCGCTGCCCGGCAGCGTGCGTATCGCGGTGGCCGGCGACGAAGCCGAGGAGGCGGTCGCCTTCAGCTGCGATCCGACCACGGGCACGATCATATTTCAGTCCGGGCACGTTCCCCCGCTTGGTGCCGCGATTACCGCCGGCTTTCTGTTCGACGTGCCGGTGCGCTTCGATACCGATTTTCTCGAGGTCGATCTGTCGGCATTCGTGGCCGGACATATCCCGAAGATTCCGCTCCTGGAGATCAGGCCGTGAGAACGATACCGCCGGCCCTGCAGGACGAACTTAATTCGGGCGTCACGACCCTCTGTCGCTGCTGGGTGCTGACGCGGCGCGACGGGGTGGTGCAGGGATTCACGGACCACGACGAAGATGTGCGGCTCGGCGCGGTGGTGTGCCGCGCCGATGCGGCCCTGTCTGGCTCCGAGATGACCGCGCGTCTAGGTCTTGCCATCGATGGCGCGGAAATCTCGGGCGCGCTCGCCGACGCGAGCCTTTCGGAGGGCGATCTCGCCGCCGGCCGCTACGATGCCGCCCAGGTGGCGACCTACATCGTCGATTGGAGCGAGCCTTCGCTCCACGTCCTGATGGCGCGCGCGACGCTCGGCGAGGTGAAGCGCGAGGGCCAGGCTTTCACGGCCGAGGTGCGCGGGCTGGCGGACCGGCTGGCGCAGGAGAGCGGCCGCCTCTATACGGCGGCCTGCGCGGCTGACCTCGGCGATGCGCGGTGCGGCGTCGACCTGGAAAGCCCGCTCTATCGGGCAGTCGGCACGGTCGCCGCGCTCGTCGGCACCTCGGCATTTGTCGCGTCGGGCCTTGATGAATTTCCCGACGGCTGGTTCAGCGCCGGCGCGCTTACCTGGAGCACGGGCGCGAACGAAGGTCTTGCGGCCGAGATCAAGCGCCACCGTATCGACGGCGCAGCGGCCGTGCTCGAACTCTGGCAGGCCGCGCCGGAGCCGCTTGCGATCGGCGATACCTTCACGGTGACCGCGGGCTGCGACAAGCGCTTTGCGACCTGCCGCGACCGCTTCGCAAACGTCGTGAATTTCCGCGGCTTTGCGCACATTCCGGGCAACGATTTCGTCATGCGCTACGCCGTCGACGGCGAACCCGGCCATGACGGCAAGAGCATGCAGGGGCAATAGCGCCGATCATGACGGTAACGCGAGAACAGATCGTAAGCGAGGCGCGCGCATGGATCGGCACGCCCTATCGCCATCAGGCCTCGCTCAAGGGCGTGGGCTGCGATTGCCTCGGGCTCGTGCGCGGGGTTTGGCGCGCGCTGCTCGGGCCGGAGCCGGAACAGGTTCCGCCCTATACCCGCGACTGGGCCGAGGCATCGGACGGCGAAAAGCTGGCGGGCGCCGGGATGCGGCATTTCATTCCGCTGCCGCCGGATGCATTCGCGGCGGGTGACGTGCTGCTGTTCCGCTGGCGCAGCGGCTATCCCGCCAAGCATGCCGCCGTCGCAACCTCGTCGGCGACCATGATCCATGCGCATGACAGCGCGGCGGTCGCCGAGATTGCCATCACGCCGTGGTGGCGACGGCGGCTGGCCTTCGCGTTTCGCTTTCCCGGAGTCGACGGCTGATGGCAGCGCTTCTTCTTTCGGCGGCCGGAGCGGCCGCGGGCGGCGCGATTTTCGGCCCGGCCGGCGCGTTTGCCGGCCGTCTTGCCGGCGCGCTCGCCGGCCACGCCTTGGACCGGTCGCTTTTCCAGGATTCCACGATCCATCGTTCGCACGAAGGCCCGCGGCTTTCCGACCTCGATGTGATGACCTCGTCGGAAGGCGCGCCAATTCCGCGCGCCTACGGCCGCGTGCGGCTGTCCGGTCAGTTGATCTGGTCGACCAACCTCGAGGAGACGATTTCGACGCGCACGGAGACGAGCGGCGGAGGCGGCGGCAAGGGCGGTGGCGGTGGCGGTGCAAGCGCGACGGTGACCACCACGACCACGACCTACAGCTATTTTGCCAATCTTGCGCTCGGGCTGTGCGAAGGGCCGATCGGTCATGTCAGCCGCGTGTGGGCCGATGGCAAGCCGCTCGACCTGGCAGGGCTGACCTATCGCGTCTATTCCGGCGATGAAATCCAGATGCCGGATCCGCTGATCGTGGCGAAGGAGGGGAGCGCGAACGCGCCGGCCTATCGCGGCCTCGCCTACATCGTGTTCGAGCGGCTGCCGCTGGCCGCGTTCGGCAACCGCATTCCGCAATTGTCGTTCGAGGTCGTGCGCGCGGTCAGCGCGCTTGAACAGAAAATCCGCGCAATCACGCTCATTCCCGGCGCGACGGAATTCGGCTACGAGCCTTCGACCGTCGTGCAGGTCATGGGTCCCGGGCAGTCGGCGCCGGAAAACCGCCATGTTGCATACGCCGCCTCCGACGTCGTCGCCTCGCTCGACGAGCTGCAATCGGTCTGTCCCAATCTCGAAAGCGTCGCGCTTGTCGTGGCCTGGTTCGGCGACGACCTGCGCGCCGGGCATTGCCGGATTCGGCCGGGCATCGACAACCGGGAAAAATCCACCCACGGCGCGACCTGGTCGGTGGCAGGCGAAACGCGTGCAAGCGCCTATCTCGTGTCCGCCATCGAAGGGCGGGCGGCATTCGGCGGCACACCGTCGGACGCAAGCGTCAGCAACCTGATCGGCGAGCTGAAAGCGCGCGGCCTGAAAGTCACGCTCTATCCGTTCCTGATGATGGATATTCCCGCCGGCAATGCGCGGATCGATCCGCGCACCGGCACGGCGCCGCAACCGGTCTATCCCTGGCGCGGCGACATCACCTGCGACCCCGCGCCCGGCCGCGCCGGCTCGCCCGACGGCACGGGCGGGGCGGAAGGCCAGATCGGGGCCTTCTTCAATGAGGAGGGCGCGACCGGCTGGAATTACCGGCGCATGATCCTGCATTACGCGAGTCTCGCGGCGAGCGCCGGCGGTGTCGACGCCTTCCTGATCGGATCGGAGCTCAAGGCGCTCACGCGTGTGCGCTCCGCGCCCGGCGTCTATCCGGCGGTTGATCAATTGGCCGTCCTCGCTTCCGACGTGAAAGCCATCGTGGGCGCCGGAACGATCGTGACCTATGGCGCCGACTGGACCGAATACGGGGCGCACGTCGTGGATGCCGCGGCCAACGAGGTCCGCTTTCCGCTCGATGCGCTCTGGTCGTCGCCGGCGATCGACGCCGTCGGCATCGACTATTACGCGCCGCTGTCGGACTGGCGCGACACGCCGGCGCATCTCGACCGGACACTCGCAAGCACGATCCATGATCGCAACTATCTGCAATCCAATCTGGCCGGTGGCGAGGCCTTCGACTTCCATTACGCGGACGCGGCGGCGCGGGCGAACCAGACGCGCACGCCGATCACCGATGGTCTCGGCAAGCCCTGGATGTTCCGGCAAAAGGACATCTGGAGCTTCTGGTCGAATCTCCATTACGAACGGGTCGGCGGCGCCGAGCTGCCATCGCCGACCGCGTGGATTGCCCAAGGCAAACCGATCTGGCTGACCGAGTTCGGCTGTCCGGCGGTGGATAAGGGATCGAACCAGCCGAACGTATTTCCCGACCAGAAGTCGTCGAGCGGCGGCTATCCGTATTTTTCCAATCGGCGCCGCGACGATCTCATTCAGCGCCGCTATCTCGAAGCGATCTTGACCGCGTTCGCGGCCGGCAGCGAGCTCAACCCGGTATCCGCCATTTATGACGGACCGATGGTCGATCCGGCCGGGCTTTGCGTCTGGACCTGGGATGCGCGCCCCTATCCGGTATTTCCGTCGGCGATCGACGTGTGGAGCGATGGTGTGAACTGGGAGACTGGCCACTGGCTGACCGGCCGCCTCGGCTCGTCGCAACTGGAGGGACTCGTCTCGGCGATCCTGTCGGATGCGGGCATCGAAGATGCCGATGCAAGCGCGCTGGGGGAGGGACCGGATGGATATCTGATCGACCGGCCGATGACCGCGCGTGCCGCGATCGAGCCGCTTGCGCGTGCCTACGCTTTTGAGGGAACCGAAACCGAGGGTGAGCTGGCATTTCGTCCGCGCGGCGGGTTGCCGATGGCCGAACTTGACGAGGACGACCTCGTCCTGCCGGATGATGGCGCGCCTGTAAAACTCACGCGCACGCAGGAAACCGAGCTTCCGCGCGAAATCTCGATCGGCTTCACCGACGGCGGTGCCGATTACCGGCGCGCTGCGGCGGTCTCGCGGCGGCTGATCGGCGGTGCCGCGCGTACCGTTCATACCGATCTCGCCGTCGTGACCAACGATGCGGCGGCGATCCGACGGGCGGAAATCTGGCTGCAGGATCTGTGGGCCGGGCGCGAGCGCGCCGAATTCGCCCTGCCGGCAAGTGCGCTCGCGCTGTCGCCGGGCGACGTTGTGGGCCTGACCGTCGGCGGACGCCGGCGGCTTTACGAGATCGCCGACATTGTCGACACCACCCGCCGCGCCGTCAGCGCGCGCTCGATCGATCCGGAAATATTCGATATTCCACTGCCGCCTGCGCATCGGCGCGCCCCGGCGCTGCCGCCGGCGATCGGACCGGTGCATGCGCTGGCGATGGACCTGCCGTCGATCGAGGCGCAGGACCCGCCCATTCTGACGCGGCTCGCCATATTTGCCGAGCCCTGGCCGGGGCCGGTCGCGATCTGGCGCTCGGCCGACGGGCTGAGTTTCGAGCGGCTCGGCGTCGTGCTTGCGCCGGCGGTCGTGGGCGAAACGCTCGACGACCTGCCGCGCGGACCGTCCAGCCGCTGGGACAATATGGGTCGAATCCGGGTGCGCCTTTACGGCGGCGCATTGGCGTCGATGTCCGATAATCTCGTTCTCGGCGGCGCCAATGTGGCGGCGGTGCGGCGCAGCGACGGAGCCTGGGAGGTCCTGCAATTCGCGCGCGCCGATCTTGTCGCCGAGCGGACCTATGACCTTTCGCGCTTCCTGCGCGGACAGGGCGGCAGCGAGTGGGCCATGGGCGATCCGCTCGCGGCCGGCGCGCCCTTCGTCATGCTGGATGAGCATGTGGCCAGCGTCGCGCGCGGGCTCGATGCGCTCGAACGCCCGGTACGGTTTCGCATCGTGGCGGCCGGCCGCGATCATGGCGACGTGGCGTCGGCCGCGCTCGACATGACGCCGGGCGCGGCCGCTTTGCGGCCGCTCGCGCCGGCACATGCGCGCGCGCAGCGCGTCGAAACGGGCATCCGGCTCGACTGGATCAGGCGCTCGCGCATCGATGCCGATTCATGGGCGGCGCAGGAAATCCCGCTTGGCGAAGCCGCCGAGCGATATGTCGTCGATATTCGCGCCGACGGCGAACCCGTGCGCTCGATCGAAACCGCAATGCCGCAAGCCCTCTACAGTGCGGACGACGAGATAGCCGATTTCGGCGCGCCGCAATCGCAGATCAACGTCCGGATTGCCCAGGTCTCGGCCACGGTCGGCCGCGGCATTCCGCTCGACGTCACTCTCGAACTCTGAAGGCGACCATGACAGCGACGGCCAATCTCGGCTTGCCCTTCATCGAAGCGGCGCAAGCGCAAAAGCACGTCACTCATAACGAAGCCCTGCGCATGCTCGACGCGCTGGTGATGCTTGCGGTCCTCGATCGCGATCTCTCGGCGCCACCGGTGGACCCCGAAGAGGGCGATCGCTACATCGTCAAGGCGCCCGGCAGCGGCGGCTTTGCCGGCAAGGACGACCAGATCGCGCATTATTCGGACGGCGGCTGGACTTTCTATCCGGCGCGCGCCGGCTGGATCTGCTATGCGGTCGATGAAGAGGCGCTGCTGGCCTGGGACGGGACGGCCTGGTCGGCCGCGCTTGACGTGCTCGGCGGGGTGTCCGAACTGCAGGACCTTGCGCGGCTCGGGGTCGGCACGGAAGCGGACGCCGTCAACCCGTTCGCCGCCAAGCTCAACAACGCGCTATGGACGGCGCGTACCGCCGCGGAAGGCGGCGACGGCGGCCTGCGCTACAAGATGAACAAGGAGGGCGCGGGCAACACGCTCTCGCTGCTGATGCAGACCGGCTATTCCGGGCGCGCCGAAATCGGCTTGACCGGTGATGACGATCTGCACGTCAAGGTTTCACCGGACGGCTCGTCCTGGATCGATGCGCTGCTGGTCGAGCGCGCGAGCGGTGCCGCGAAAATCAATGCCGGATTATTCCTGACCGGCGACATCAGTCCGGCCACGATCACCGGCGACCAGAACGACTACAATCCCGCCGGGCTCGCCGGCGCGAGCGTGCTGCGGCTGGCTTCAGACGCGAGCCGCAATCTGACCGGCCTGTCCGGCGGAGGCGAGGGGCGTGTCGTCGCGCTGGTGAATGCCGGCTCGCAGAGTATTGTGTTGAAGAACGAACACGCGGGATCGGGCGCCGGCAACCGCTTTGCTTTCAGCGCCGACGTAACCCTGCTGGCAAAGCAGGCGGCCGCATTGTGGTTCGATGCCGCGGACAGCCGCTGGAAGCTGCTGGCGGGACCGCAGGCGGCGGCCGGTGGCGGCGGCGGCCGTGCGCTGCTCACGGCCGGCCGCACCTATTACGTGCGCGCCGACGGATCGGACGCAAATGACGGCCTTTCGAATTCCTCGGGCGGCGCCTTTCTGACGATCCAGAAGGCGGTCGACGTCGCCGCCGCGCTCGACCTGTCGATCTACGATGTCACCATCCAGATCGGCAACGGCACCTATGCCGGCGCGGTCGTCCTCAAGAGCACGGTCGGCGCCGGCAGGATCACGATCAAGGGCGATGCGGCAACGCCGTCGAATGTCGTGATCTCGACCGCCGCGGCAACAGCCATTTCGGCGGACGGCCTTCGCGGCCTGTACAAGATCGAGGGCGTGAAGATCGCGACCACGACATCCGGCCACGGCATATATCTTGTCAAATCCGGTCTTGAGCTGGGTGCGGTTGAATTCGGGGCGGTCGCGAACGGCTACAACCAGATTTATCTGGAAGCCCAGTCCTACCTGAAATGCCTGGCGAATTATACGATCAGCGGCGGAACGAGCGGCACGCATTGGGCAATCCGGTCAGGCTCCTATCTGGATTGCCGTTCGCTCACGATCACCCTGAGCGGAACGCCGGGTTTTGGAATTTTTTGCTACGGCGATCTGATTTCCAATCTCCTGGTCGCCTCGCTGACGTTCTCCGGAGCGGCAACGGGACAGCGCTACAATATTTCGGGAAACAGCGTCGTGTTTACGGGAGGGGGCGGCGCCAATTATTTCCCGGGCAATTCGGCCGGCGCGAGCGCGACCGGCGCGCAATACGTCTAGTTTGCAGCGGCCGCGAAGCGGCGCGCCAGAATTGATTGCCGTGGAAACGACCGCGGGCAACGCGCGTTCCGGGCGATTTGTCCGATGCGACGGCACGCCGTGGCCAATGCGTCCGGATTGTGCCGCCGGCATAGCCCGAAAGCGCGGATTGAACCCCGAGCGGGTCGATGCAGCAAGGACGGCCTACCGGGGTGTCGTGTCCGGTTGCGTTCCGCCTGGACCGCATGTGCGCTTGTCACCGGTGATCGCGGCCAAATAGGGTCCCCAACGGTCGCCCATGGAGGCGAGGTCGGAAATCACCTTCGCGCGTTGCTCCTGCGGGAAATCGAGATTGGCTTGCGCCAGTTTTGAAATGCCTCTTGCCGCGAGATCCCAGAATTGCGGCTTTTGCAAATGGGTAACGAGATCGAACGGCACCTGTGTGATCCTGTTTGTAATCAGGTCTTCGATATCATCGCCGATGGCGAGAAACGTAAACACCGTACAGATCGATACGGTGAGCGCAATGACGACGGTGCGGGCCGAACTATAGAGCAGGTCGATGATCACGAGAGTCTCCAGCGATGAAATGCCTGCGCGGCGCCAGCCGCGCATGAAATCGTAGCTCATTGCATTCGCGGGCGGTAGTCGTCCGCCATGATCGCGACAAACCCCTCAGCAAGCGCCCGCGCGGGCGCTTTTTTCTTTTCGGAGATTCGATGCCGATTCAATTTCACGCCTTTGCCATCCGCGGGCTCGCGGGCGGACCGCCGTTTCATTTCTCCGGCGGCATGGATACGCTCGCCGGGAAACTGCGGCGCGCGGGTTTTGCTTGTACGGTCCATGACCAGGGCTCCTTCCTGCGCCCCTATGGGGAGGTGCCGCGAATTTGCGATCAGGCGCTAGGCGCGGCCAAAGCAGGCGCGCGGCTCATTCTCGTCGGCCATTCAATGGGAGCCGATGCCGCGCTGAAAGTGGCGAGCCTCCTGGATGCGCATCGTGTGCCGGTCCCGCTGGTCGTGTGCTTTGATCCGACTGCATTCAAGCTGGTGTTAGGACCGCCACCGGTGCCAAAAAACGTCGCGCGCGCAATCTGCTTCTACCAGAACTTGACGCCGCTCGGCCGCGGCCGTTTGCGCGCGGCGCCGGGCTTTGCCGGCCAGCTCGTGCAGGAATTGCACGATCGCATTCACAGCCGCATCGACGACGATCCCGCGCTGCACGCCCGCGTGCTGGCGGAAGTCGAGCGGCTGCGCAGTCAGGGCATGACGCGCTAAAGCGGGATGACTTTTCTTCGAAGCGTCATCCCGTAGCAGCTCTTTGTTTGAGCATGATCTTTTCCGAAAACCGCTTTACACTTTTCGGGATCATGCCCTGGTTCGCGCCGTCGTTGACGCCATCGCCGCCCGCGGGCGGCATTTCTCTAACACCAGGAGCAAGACATGGAATGGATCGGCTGGACAATTGTGATCGCGCAAATCGTCATTCTGGGCGGCTATCGCTATTACGCCGGCAAATGGCCGCTCAAGCTCAATCTGTGAGGCCGTCGTGGCAGCGGCGACGTTCGAAGAGGCCCTCGACCGCGTTCTGGTGCACGAGGGCGGCTATTCCAATCACCCGCGCGACCCGGGCGGTCCGACGAACTTCGGTATCACGATCCACGATTACCGCAAATATGTGAAACCGGATGCCACGACTGCCGATATGCGCGCGATGCCGGTCGCGAAGGCCAAGGTCATTTATCGCGAGAAATACTGGGATGCGCTGCGCTGCGGCGCGCTTGCGGACGGGCTCGACTATGCCGTGTTCGATTATGGCGTGAACTCGGGCGTATCGCGCGCTGCGAAAGTGCTGCAGCGTCTTCTGTCGCTGCCTGACGACGGGCGGATGACCGAGGCCGTGGTTGCGGCGGCGCGGGTGTACGAGACCCGCGATCTGATCGTGAAATTGTGCGACGAACGGCTGGCTTTCCTCAAGCGCCTGAAGACCTGGCCGGTCTTCGGGGCCGGTTGGGGCCGCCGCGTCGCCGAGGTCAGGGCCGCCGCGCTTGCGATGGCCGCCGGCGCGCGGCGCGACACAC
>WBUW01000485.1 GCA_008933495.1 Pseudorhodoplanes sp. | reverse complement strand
TGTCCGGCCTGGGCGACCGTCCGGCGCGCCGCATGTCGGGCGGCGAACAGCAGCGCCTGTCGCTCGCCCGCGCGCTCGCGCGCGAGCCACAAATCCTCTTTCTCGACGAGCCGGCCGCCAGCCTCGATCCGGCTGCGGTCAAGTCGCTCGAAGACCTGATCGCCGCCATTGCCGCGCGCGGCATCAAGATCGTGATGACGACCCACAATCTCGGCCAGGCCCGAAGGCTCGCCGGCGATATCGTGTTCCTGCATCGCGGGCGGCTGATCGAACACATGCCGGCCGCCGGCTTTTTCAACGCGCCGCAGAGCCGGGAAGCCCGCCGCTTCCTTGCCGGCGACCTGCTCATCTGACCAAACCGAACAAGGAGCCGCCATGATCCATCGCCGCCCGCCGACACTATCCGCCGCAATACTGGTTGCCGCGCTCGCGCTCGGCCTGTCGTCCGTCTCCGCGCAAGACAAGTCGATCGTCGTCTCCTCGACGACCTCGACGCAGGATTCCGGCCTGTTCGGCCATATCCTGCCGCTGTTCAGGCAGAAGACCGGCATCGAGGTGCGCGTGGTCTCGCAGGGCACCGGCCAGGCGCTCGACACCGGCCGCCGCGGCGACGCCGACGTGGTGTTCGTGCATGCGCGTGCGCAGGAAGAGAAATTCGTCGCCGACGGCTTCGGCGTGAAGCGTCATCCGGTCATGTATAACGACTTCGTCCTGATCGGACCGAAGAGCGACCCGGCCGGCATCAAGGGGACGAAGGATATCGTCGCCGCGCTGAAAACGATCAAGGCCAGACAGGCCGCCTTCATATCGCGCGGCGACAAGTCGGGCACGCATGCCGCCGAACTCAATCTCTGGAAGGCGGCCGGCATCGACATCGGCGCCGACAAGGGGCCCTGGTACAAGGAGATCGGGCAGGGCATGGGCGCCGCGCTCAACACCGCCTCGGCCGCCAACGCCTACGTGCTCGCCGACCGCGGCACCTGGATTTCGTTCAAGAACCGCGGCGAGCTCGACATCGCGGTGGAAGGCGACACGCGGCTGTTCAACCAGTATGGCGTCATCCTGGTCAATCCGCACAAGCACGCCGCGGTGAAGAAGGAACTCGGCCAGGCCTTCATCGACTGGCTCGTCTCCAGCGAAGGCCAGAAGGCGATCGCCGACTACAAGATCAACGGCCAGCAGCTCTTCTTCCCCAATGCCGGAGCGTCGGGGGTGTGAGGCGAGGCAACTTCCGGAAGCAATATTGAAGAACAGGTTTTCTAACGCGGGATGATACCACCGGCGCCAATTTCTGACCGGTCATGCGTGGGCATCCGGGTCCGGCTGGAAGCCGGCCCGAATGTAAACCTGACCCGCGCATCCATCGCAAAAAAGAAGAGTCGTCTCAAGATGATGGATTGCCGGGTCAAGTTTACCACCGGGCCGACCGGAGGTCGGACCCGGTTGCCCGGCAATGGCAGTGCGGATAGGTCGGGATCAAGCACGCTTGGGATGACTTGCGTTCGAATCGTCATCCCGCTTCAGCTCGTTGTTCGAGCATGATCTTTTCCGAAAGCCGCCGCGCACTTTTCGCGATCATGCCTCAGGCCGTGATCCGTTCAGATTGAATCGGATCACGGTCCGGATTCTTTAGTTTTTCGCGCGATCTCTCGCCGAACCGGTACCCACTTCGGCGGATCGCGCTCCAAGCGTCATGATTGCGCGGCAGTCAACTCGCCGCGGCCCGGCGTTTTCGCGGCCCCGGCATCCCGTAGAAGCAGGCTGTATTTCTCGATCGGCCGCGGCCGCCCGATCAGATAGCCCTGTATTTCGGTGCAGCCTTCGGCGGCAAGCACGGCGCACTGTGCTTTCGACTCGACGCCCTCGGCGAGCACGGGAACGCCAAGACTGTGACCGAGCCCGACGATGGCCCGGATGACGGCAACCGAATGCTGATTGTGCTCGATGTCGCACACGAAAGTGCGGTCGATCTTGATTTTGTCGAACGGGAAGGCGTGCAGATAAGACAGGGAAGAATAACCCGTTCCGAAATCATCCAGCGCGATCCGGACTCCGATCGACTTGAGGCGCCGGAGGATCGAAAGCGTCCGCGAGAAATCCTCGATGAACGCGCTTTCGGTCACTTCGATTTCCAGGCGATGCGGGGAGAGGCCGGTTTCGAACAATATCGAGTGAATCCGCGATACCAGGTCGGCATGGCGGAACTGGACCGGCGAGATATTCACGGCGACCTGTAACGGTCGCTCCCAGGCGGCGGCCTCCCGACATGCATCCCGCAATATTTTTTCACCGAGCGGAATGATCAGGCCGGTTTCTTCGGCCAGCGGGATGAATTTTGCAGGGGCGACCGCACCGCGCCTGGGGCTGTGCCAGCGCGCCAGGGCTTCGAACCCGAATACCTCACCGTTGATCATCGCCTGCGGCTGGTAGTGCAGGGAAATCTCACCCTCCTGGACGGCCGCCCGCAATTCGCTTTGCATCGCGCGGCGATCCCTGAGCTCGGCGCCCATCTCCGAATCGAAAAGTCGAACCGAACCGCGCAGTTCTGATTTGGCCCGGTAGAGAGCGATATCGGCATTATTGAATATCGTTTTGGCGTCCGAGCCGTTGTCGGGGAAAACCGCGATCCCGATACACAGGCCAATGCGTACCGGATGGCCGTCGACCTCGATATCGCTGCGGCAGGTGTCG
>WBUW01000484.1 GCA_008933495.1 Pseudorhodoplanes sp. | reverse complement strand
AATGTAATCGTAGTCTCCCTCGAGCCGCTCTGTCCGATTCATTATCCAACCCCGCATTCGTTCGGTGCGCTCAGTCTGCGGCGCAATTCCGGGCTTGGCAATCGCACAAGGATTGCCTAGAGTTCTCTCGCGATCCGGGTCGCGCTGTGCGCGCGGCCCCAATCCCCGGAACGGCGGTTCCAGAACGGTCGCGTTCAACAATGCCTCTATAGCCGCAGAACGGCGCAGCGATTTGGCTGCGCGAGGAGAACCGCCGTGTCATTGCGAAACCTCATGAAATATCTTGCGGTCGGCTTGTTTGTTGCCTGCCATACCATGCCGCGCGCGAGCATGGCGCAGGAAGCGATAACGATATTTGCCGCCGCCTCGCTCAAGAATGCGATAGACGACGTCAACCTTGTGTTCGCCGATTCGGCAAAGATCAAGCCGGTGGTCAGCTACGCGGCGACGTCGACGCTGGTGAAGCAGATCGAGCAGGGCGCACCCGCCGATATATTCATTTCTGCGGATATCAATTGGATGGACTATGCGAGCGAGCGAAAACTGGTGCGAACCGAAACGCGCGTCAATCTGCTCGGAAACAAGCTGGTGCTGATTGCGCCGAGGGATTCGAAGGTCGGCGCGGTTGCGCTGACGCACGGGCTCGACCTTGCAACGCTGGCCGGAGACGGCCGCATTGCTGTCGCCGACGTTCGCGCCGTTCCGGCCGGCCGCTATGCGAAAGCCGCGCTCGAATCGCTCGGCATCTGGGCGGCTGTCGAAAACAAACTGGCAATGGCGGAGAATGTCCGGGCCACGCTCGTGCTGGTATCGCGCAATGAGGCCCCGCTCGGCATCGTGTACGAGACCGACGCCAGGATCGATCCCGGCGTGAAAATCGTCGGGACGTTTCCCGACGGCTCCCACGAGCCGGTTACCTATCCGGTGGCCTTGACTTCGACGGCGGCACCGGCCGCGGTCCGTTACATTTCTTTTCTGCGGTCGCCGGCAGCCAAGGCCATATTCGAGAAGTATGGCTTCAGCTTCCTGATCCGCCCGACGTCCTGAAATCGTGCTTGCGCTGACGCCGGAAGAATGGATCGCGATCCGCCTGTCGCTGCGGGTCGCCTTGATCGCCACGATTGTCGCCTTGCCTCTTGGCATCGCGGCCGCCTGGCTGCTGGCCCGCAGGACCTTTCCGGGCAAGGCCGCGCTCGACGGACTCATTCTGCTGCCGCTCGTCCTTCCGCCGGTGGTCACCGGATATCTGCTGTTGCTCACCTTCGGCCGGCGCGGCGTGGTCGGGGGTTTTCTTGCGGACAATTTTGGGATCGTCTTTTCGTTCCGCTGGACCGGCGCGGCGCTGGCATGCGGAATCATGGGCTTTCCGCTCATGGTGCGCGCCATCCGGCTTTCATTCGAAGCGATCGACCGCAAGCTGGAGGATGCCGCGGCCACGCTCGGCGCGAACCCGGTCTGGACTTTTTTCACCATAGCCTTGCCGCTCGCGCTGCCGGGTATCATGGCCGGCTTCATTCTCTGCTTCACCAAGGCGCTGGGCGAATTCGGCGCCACTATCACCTTCGTCTCCAATATTCCCGGAGAGACGCAGACGATTTCGGCGGCGATCTACACCTATACCCAGATTCCCGGCGGCGACGCGGCCGCACTGCGTCTCGTTATCGTATCGATCGTCATCGCACTGGCGGCCCTGATCGTTTCCGAATGGCTGGCCCGCCGCGCGACAGCGCGCATTCACGGTGGTTGAGATGCTGTCCGTCGATGTTGAAAAACGACTCGGCCGTTTCACCGTGGCGGCGCGATTCGAGGCCGGCGGCGGGGTGACCGCATTATTCGGACCGTCAGGATCGGGCAAGACGACCATCGTGAACATGATCGCGGGCCTGTTGCGTCCCGACCGCGGAAGCATTCGCATCGACGGTGATCCGTTGTTCGATTTTGATGCCGGCCTCGATCGCCCGCCCCATCGGCGGCGCATCGGCTACGTGTTTCAGGAAGGGCGCCTGTTCCCGCACCTGTCCGTCGCCCAGAACCTCGTTTACGGCCGATGGATGCTTGGCATTTCGCGGGACGCGCGCGAGGAAGAGCGCGTCATCGCCATGCTCGACATTGCCGCACTGCTGGCGCGCCGCCCCGGCAGCCTTTCCGGCGGGGAACGCCAGCGCGTTGCGATCGGACGCGCCCTTCTGTCACGCCCGCGCTTGCTGCTGCTCGATGAGCCGATGGCCTCCCTCGATGCCGCGCGCAAGGCGGAAATTCTGCCTTACCTGATCCGCCTGCGCGACGAAGGCCGCGTACCGATGATCTATGTCAGTCACCTGCCGTCGGAGGTGCACCGCATCGCAAACGCCGTCGTGCGCCTGGCGGATGGACGCGTCACCCGGACGGGCGGCCTCGATTTGCTCGAGGCGGCCGACGCGGAATTCGACTAGAATCAAAGCAAATGTTCCCGCCGCACCGCATCGTTTACCTCACGGAGGAACCTGTCACGACGCTTACCTCTTCGGCGAGCACGATCGCATTGTCGGCGTGTCGGGCTATGCCGTATGTCCGCCACCGATGCGCAAGGAAAAACCACACGTCTCCGCATTCGTCAGCGCTGGCATTCCGAAAATTCTGGCGCGGAAGCCGGACCTTGTCCTGACGTTCTCGGACCTGCAGGCCGACATTGTCGCCGAACTCATCCAGCACGGCGTTGCCGTC
>WBUW01000483.1 GCA_008933495.1 Pseudorhodoplanes sp. | reverse complement strand
GCGCTTGCCGGTATCAGCCGCCTTCTTCACCGGCATCAGACAAGCATAGCCCGCTTCGCGCTCGGTATAGACGTACGCCTTTACCTGCACGCCGCGCCACGCCAGCTCGAAGCCGTTGGCGAACGGGACGACCTGCATGTGCACGGTTTTTCCGTCGACCGTACCGGTCCAGACCGGATCACCGGGCTTCCAGTGCGATTGCAGAAGATGCGTATGCCCGGTTTTCCCGTCTTCGCCGGCAAAACGGACCGCGATCGCTCCGTTGCTGCGCGCAACATCGAGCGAATAGCCGGCCTCGCCGAGCATGACAGCGCGCTGGCGCTCACGCGTCACCTCGCGGCCGCCCATCTGGCCGGAAATGCGGCGGCGGCGCTCGCCCTGCACATGGTCGATCGCCGCGGCGACCGCCGCGAGCACATGCGCCGCCTCGCCGTCGGCTACCTGGCCGTGGAAGCCGTCCGGATATTCCTCGGCGATGAAGCCGGTCGACAGCCGGCCGGCGCGCCAGCGCGAATGCGCCATCAGGGCGGCCAGGAACGGGATGTTGTGGCGGATGCCGCGGATGGCAAAGGCGTCGAGCGCGCCGGCCTGGGCATCGATCGCCGCCTCGCGCGTCGGCGCATGGGTGACGAGCTTGGCGATCATCGGATCGTAGAACAGCGAAATCTCGCCGCCCTCATAGACGCCGGTGTCGTTGCGCACCGTGATGCCGTCTTCGCCCGTTTCCGCCGGCGGGCGGTAGGTCACGAGCCGCCCGGTCGAGGGCAGGAAGCCGCGATAGGGATCTTCCGCATAGATGCGGCTCTCGATCGCCCAGCCGGTGAGCCTGACGTCGGCCTGCCTGATTTGCAGCGGCTCGCCGGCGGCGACGCGGATCATCTGCTCGACGAGATCAAGCCCGGTGACCAGTTCGGTGACCGGATGCTCGACCTGCAGGCGGGTATTCATTTCCAGGAAGTAGAAGCTCTTGTCCTGGCCGGCGACAAATTCGACCGTGCCGGCGCTGTCGTAGCCGACCGCCCTGGCGAGCGCGACCGCCTGCTCGCCCATCCTGCGCCGCGTCGCCTCGTCGAGTAGCGGCGAGGGCGCCTCCTCGACCACCTTCTGGTTGCGGCGCTGGATCGAGCATTCGCGCTCGCCGAGATAGATGACGTTGCCGTGCTTGTCGCCGAGCACCTGAATTTCGATGTGTCGCGGATCGACGATGAACTTTTCTACGAACACGCGGTCGTCGCCGAATGAGGACTTCGCCTCCGAACGCGCGCGCGCAAAGCCCTCGGCCACCTCGACATGCGAATACGCAATCCGCATGCCCTTGCCGCCGCCGCCGGCCGAGGCCTTGATCATGACGGGGTAGCCGATCTCGTCGGCGATCTGGGCGGCCTCCTCGGGGCTTGCGATCTCGCCGAGATAGCCCGGCACCGTCGACACCTTGGCAGCGGCCGCCGCCTTCTTGGATTCGATCTTGTCGCCCATGGCCGCAATGGCCTTGGGATTGGGCCCGATGAACACGATGCCTTCGGCCGCGAGCGCCTTGGGGAAGGCCTCGCGCTCGGAAAGAAATCCGTAGCCGGGATGGACCGCCTCGGCGCCGGTCTTCTTGCAGGCGTCAATGATCTTCTCGACGACGAGATAGCTTTCCGCCGCCGGCGGCGGACCGATCGGGACCGCCTCGTCGGCCATTTCGACGTGCAGCGCATCGCGGTCGGCCTCGGAATAGACCGCGATCGTCGCAATACCCATGCGCCGAGCCGTCTTGATGATCCTGCAGGCAATCTCGCCGCGATTGGCGATCAGAATACGCTTGAACATGCGCCCCAAATCCAGGTTCTTATGCCTTTGCGGCGCTGCGGGAAAAAAGTCAATCAGGCCGGATACAGGGTCCAGGCAAGCCACGATGCCCCGGCGGCGGCCGCCAGGCAGGCGGCCGACATGACCGCGACATTGCGGGCAAAAACGCCGCCGCCGGCCGTAATGCCAAGCACGACCTTGGACACGGTATTGCTGACGACCGCGGCGAGTATCGCGCCCGCAGCAACCGGCGCGCTCAGCGGTTGCGGCGCAAGGCGCGCCACCGAAACAACAACCGAATCGACATCGGCAAAGCCCAGCGTCAGCGAGCCGACGATGATGCCGGTGGCACCAAACCATTCGCCAAGCGCCCGCCCGGCGAACACGATCATTGCCAGCAGCAAGGCAAAGGCAATCACCGACCAGAACTGGAACGGATTGCGAAGCGCGATCGCCTGCGCCCCCGCTCCCTTCCGGCGCCATCCATAGATCGAGATCACGGCGAAACCCAAGGCCATAGCAATTGCCGCGACCAGCGGGGGAAGGATATCGGCAAGCAGTGACGGGTTGAGCGCCGCAACGAGCGCGCACACCCGGCCAAACGACACCGCCGTGGCGACTGCAACTCCGGCTGCCAATATGGCGGGCTGCCCCTCTCCCCTGGCCGCGCGCCGCGCGCTATCCACCGTCACGGCGGTCGACGATACGAGCGCGCCGGCCGCCGCCGCGATGAAAACGCCGCGCCCAAAGCCAAAATAGCGGACCGCCGCATAGCCGAGGAACGAGACCCCTGCCAGCACGATCGCGATGAGCCAGATTTCGCGGGGATTGACGCCGCCGAACGGACCGATCGGATCATCAGGCACGACCGGAAGCGCGATGAACGTCATCGCAAGCAGGACGATGACGGAGCGCAGTTCG
>WBUW01000482.1 GCA_008933495.1 Pseudorhodoplanes sp. | reverse complement strand
GCTATGAGCCGATCCCGGCGCCCCGCCAGCACGAGCGCTTCGTGCGCGAATTGCGGCGCTTCGAAAAGACCTGGAATGTCAGCGCCACGGCCTCCGGCCTCACCCTCGCGCGGGACGGGGCGGTGGCCTCCTGGTCGGTCGCCACGCGCGGACCGGACTGGGCGGTAGAGACCGAATACCGCTCGCTGATCTGGGGCGACATCGTGGAATCCGATTTCGGCCGCCCCGAATGGGTGCGGGTGCCGCTCGGCATTGCCGCGTTCGCCGACTTCATCCTCAGCGGCACGGCGTTCCGCTATTTCGCGGTCAACTGGCGCTACGGCCTGTTCTTCGCCTACCCGGTCCTGATCCTGCTCTCGTTCGTGGCCTTTGCCTTCTGGGCGGCGTCCTTCGTGACCGGGCTCGGCCTGCCGTATCCCGCCCTGCTGACGCCGGTGCTGGCGTTTGCGATTTTCTGCGCGCTCGTCGTCGTGCCCGGCCGCTTCCTGATGCTGGCCTATATGCTCGACGACTGGATCTTCGCCGCCGAACTGATCCATCGCAGCCGCGCCGGACTCGACGCGCGCATCGACACCTTCGCGCGCGAGGTCGCCGACCGCCTTGATGCCGGGGGCTTCGACGAGTTTGTCTTTGCCGGCCACAGCCTCGGCTGCGCGCTCAAGCTTGCGGTCATCGACCGCGCGCTCGCGCTGCGCGATCAGGCGGGCGGGCCGCCGGTGCGGCTCAACGTGGTCTCGACCGGCTCCTCGCTGCTCAAGATCGCCCTGCATCCGGCCGGCGCCTGGCTGAAGCAGGCAGTCGGGCGGGTGGTCAAGCGCAGCGACGTGTTCTGGATCGAGTACCAGACGCTCGTCGACATTATCAGCTTCTACAAGGTCAACCCGGTCGTGGCGCTCGGCCTGCCGCCGTCGCCGATACCGCTGATCCAGAAGGTGCGCGTACGCCACATGCTCGACGACGCGGTCTATAACCGCTACCGCGGCAACTTCTTTCGTCTGCATCGTCAACTGGTGATGGGCAACGACAAACGCTACTTCTACGACTACTTCATGATTTGCTGCGGCCCGTTCCGGCTTGCGACGCGCGCACGCGATCCGGAGCGGATGATGCGGGCCCTCGGCCCGGACGGTGCCCTGGCGGAAGCCGCGGGAAGCGCTGCAATTGAAAAGGAAAACGGAGCATGACGCCGTTTGCGGCCAAGACCATCCTGATTCTGGGCGCGGTGGCCTGGTTCGTCATCCGGCTGCCGCACCAGAAGCGCTCCTGGAAGACGGCGATCGTGCGCAGCGAGCGCACCGTGCGCGAGAAGCTGCTCCTGACCGGCTCGTTCACCGGGCTCGGCATCATTCCCTTCACCTATGCCTTCACCGGCTTCCCGCGCTTTGCCGACTATTCCTTCCAGCCGGCGCTGGCCTGGCTCGGGCTTGCGGTCTTCCTCGCGTCGCTCGCTTTGTTCTACCGGGTGCATCGCGAGCTCGGGCGCAACTGGTCCGATTCGCTCGAAGTCCGCGACAGCCACACCCTGGTCACCGGCGGCCTCTATCGCTGGGTCCGCCACCCGATGTATTCGGCCTTCTTCCTGTGGGCGCTGGCACAGGCCCTGCTGCTGCCGAACTGGTTCGCGGGACTGGCCGGCCTGGTCGGCTTCGGCAACCTGTTCTTCTTCCGAGTCGGGCGCGAGGAGGTGATGATGCTGGAGGCGTTCGGCGCTCAGTACCGGGCCTATATGGAACGCACCAAGCGGATCATTCCCTGGCTCTATTAGGGCCTGATCCCGAAAAGCGTGTAGCGGTTTTCGGAAACGATCACGCTCGAACAAGGAGCCGAAGCAGGATGACGATTCGAGGAAACTCCATCCCGCTTTGGTCCCCGGATCTGTTGGTCGGGAACCGACGCCGCCCTGTCGTAAAAACATGATACGGAGCAATAAGCTGGCGTGTACCGGGTTTCGGCGGCGGCCAGGCGCTACGTGGCATAGTTGCAACACCGGTGGAGAATGGCCGTTTTTTCAAATCCCGATATGGCGCGTGTTATTCGAGCGGTTATAAAAAGCGGTGTGCCCGGGTCCGATGCGAGGCAGTCCGGGCGCAATTCGGACACTCTGGAGCAGCGGCGGCGATGATGACGTTCCTGCGTGTTTCGGCCTTGGCGGCCATCACGACCTGGGTTTTGGCAGGCGTCGCGCCACTGGTGGGTGCGAGCGGATCGGCGGCGGTCGCCCAGACCATTGCCGCGCCGGAGCGCAAGCCGGCGCAAAAGTCCCCCAATGCGCGCCGTCCGGGCGGCGGGCCCCACGTTTACCTGCTGCGCGGGCTGCTCAACGTATTCTCGCTCGGCATGGACGACCTGGCGCAGAAGATCCAGCGCCGCGGCATCAACGCGACGGTTCACAATCACGCCGAATGGGAATCGCTCGCCAATGACATCGCCAGCCAGTACAAGGCCGGCCGTCACGGGTCGATCGTCCTGATCGGCCATTCGCTCGGCGCCGACGCCGTCATGTTCATGGGCGAGTATCTCGGCAAGCGGGGCGTGCCGATTGCGCTGATCGTTCCGTTCGACGGCACCGGATCGTTTGCCGCCACCGGCAATGTGGCGCGGGTGATGAACCTGACGCAGCGCGACTACGCCTATATGCGGCGCGGCAACGGGTTTCGCGGCGAATTGCAGAATATCGACGTGAGCAAGGACACCTCCATCGATCACATCACGAT
>WBUW01000481.1 GCA_008933495.1 Pseudorhodoplanes sp. | reverse complement strand
CGCTGTTTTGCATCGTGCAGGGCGGCGACGATCCGGCATTGCGCGTGGAGAGCGCGCGCGCGCTCGCCGGCATGGATTTTCAGGGCTACGCCGTCGGCGGGCTTGCGGTCGGCGAGCCGCAGGCGGTGATGCTTGCGATGATCGAGACCGTGATGCCGCATCTGCCGGATGACCGGCCGCATTATCTCATGGGCGTCGGCACGCCCGACGACCTGGTCGAGGCGGTGGCGCGCGGCATCGACATGTTCGACTGCGTCATGCCGACCCGCAACGGCCGCCACGGGCTCGCCTATACCCGCTTCGGCCCGGTCAATCTGAAGAACGCCCGCCACGCCGCCGACCCGCGCCCGCTCGACGCGGCGAGCGACTATCCCGCCACCCGCACCTATGCGCGCGCCTATCTGCATCACCTGGTGAAAGCCAACGAGACGCTCGGCGCCATGCTGCTGTCGGCAATCAACCTTGCCTATTACCAGTCGCTGATGGCGGGCATGCGCGCGGCGATAGAGCAAGGCCGGTTCGCCGACTATTGCGCCGAAGTCAAGGAAGGCTGGGCGCGCGGCGACATCGAACCGGCGGGCGGGGAATGATGAGCGCCAGGCGTGGCGCGAACGCTTTCGACTTTGCCGGCCGGCGAAAGCCGCGCTTTGCGCTGCCACCCGGGGCGACCGACGCGCACTGCCATGTGTTCGGGCCGGCGGCTTTATTTCCCTACGCGCCCGAGCGTACCTATACGCCGGAGGACGCGCCGAAGCAGGCGCTGCTCGATCTCGCAAAGCGCGCGCGCTGCTGGATCAAGGTGTGCGGCTCCGAGCGCATCGACTTGCCGCCTTATGCAAAGGCCGCCGCCGTCGCGCGCACCATCGTCGCGGCCATTCCGGACCGGGTGCACGGACTTTCCGCATCCCAACGCGACGCATGACTGCGACGAAGCCGACCTCGTCGACCTCGTGCCGCAGATCGCGCCAACGGCCGACCTGCAACGCAAGCTCCTGGTCGAGAACGCGGCCCGCCTCTACGGGTTTTGAACGCGGGGAAGACGTCAACAGCTTCCGTACAGCCAGTTGATGCCGTCATAGGCCTGCTGCGCGGTGCGCGCGCCGAGCATCTGGTCGCGCAGTTCGGCCGTCGGGCCGCGGGCGTGGAAAAACTCGCCATAGACCCGCGCCATGATCTGCACGCGCGCGGTGCGCAGATAGCGCTGCTGCTGGTAGGCGAGGAAGGCGGCCGGCAGATCGCCGGGCTGTTCGGCCACTTTTTCGGCCAGACAGATGGCGTCCTCGGTCGCCTGGCAGGCGCCCTGCGCGAGATATTGCAGCATGGGATGGGCGGCATCGCCGAGCAGGGTGACGCGCCCGCGCGTCCAGTCCTTCACCGGCTCGCGGTCGCACAGCACCCAGTAGCGCCAGACATTGATGCGTTCGAGCAGGCGCAGCACCTGCGGCTGCTGGCCCTTGAAATGGTCGAACAGGAGCTGCGGGTCGCCGACCGCGTTCCAGCCTTCGACATAATGGTCGGAATGGAACACGGCGACGAGATTGTAGAGTTCGCCGCGCCGCAACGGATACTGCACGAAATGGGTGCGCGGCCCGGCATAGAGCGTCATGTCGGGCTGCCAGAGGTCGTCGGGCACTTCCTCGCGCATGAGCACGGCGCGATAGGCGATGTGACCCGACACGCGCGGCTTGCCGTCGGCGACGATTTTCTGGCGGACTTTGGACCACAGGCCGTCGCAGCCGATCAGCGCGCAGCCTTCGATGCGTTCGCCGTCCTTGAGCGTGACCGTCACCTTGCGGCCGTCGTCGGCAAAGTCGGCGACCTCGCGTTTCGTTTCCAGCGTCACCAGATCGCTGCCCTGGCAGGCGCGCAGATAGACGCCGTGAATGTCGCGGCGGTGGATGACGGCATAGGGCTGGCCGAAATAGGCTTCCGCCTGCGTGCCGAGCGGCATGGTGGTGATGACCTTGCCGGAGAGCCCGCAGCGCATGGTGAGCGCGCCCGGCCGCCAGGCGTCCGCCAGCATGGCGTCGTTCAGGCCGACCTTGCTCAGCGCATGGAAAATGTTGGGGCCGAGCTGGATGCCGGCGCCGAGTTCGCCGAACTCCTCGGCCTGCTCCAGCACGCGCACCGGAAAGCCCTTGCGGGCGAGGGCGTAGGCGGTGATCAGCCCGCCGATGCCCCCGCCGGCGATCAGGATCGGCAGGTCGCGCCCGTTGGTCTTCGCCATGCCGCGCATGCTCCCCCTTTGTAATGTTTCATAACAATCTGCCCGAGGCGGCCGGCAGTTTCAACGTTGGACGCCGTTCGGTCCGGAGCGGTCGGCAAATGGCGGCATGCGGGAAAAAGCGGCCGCGCCAGCATCGGCTGATGCGCGGGCGCGATGGGCGCATGAAAGCGCGCCGCCGCCGACGCGGCCTGCGTCATGCGGGCGGTCCCGGACGTGTCGCGCGTCAGCGGCGCGGGCCCGGCACTTTCACCATGGTCTGGAAGACGTGGTCACATTCATCGCACGACCACGTATTGATGATGCGGCCGCGGCCGAGAAATTCGGTGGCGGCGGCGGCGAACAGCATCTCGCCGCATTGCGGGCAATGCGGGCGCCCGAACAGGTTGCTGACGGTCACACCCGTCTGCGTCGCGGAATCGATACGCATGGCCGTCCTCCCTGAATCGCGTGGTTTCACGAGTCGCCAACAAGCGCAGGTTACGCGCAGTCTGTGGC
>WBUW01000016.1 GCA_008933495.1 Pseudorhodoplanes sp. | reverse complement strand
GGGGGCGACCGATCCGACCAAGGCTGCCGACGGCACCGTCCGCAAGGTCCATGCCCGCTCGGTCGGGGAGAATTCCGTGCACGGGTCCGATGCGCCGGACACGGCAGCCAAGGAAATTGCCCAGTTTTTCTCAGGCAACGAGATTGTCGGCTGACCCGCGTCCGGCTTGCCGCTTGACTTGAGGCGCGACACCGAAACTGTTGCCCCTGTACAATTGCGCCTGTAGAGCTACAGCAATAGAAATACATAATACCAGCTCAAATCAGGGGTCACGGGTGGAAGCGCTTTGGGCAGACTTGTTCTCGCCGGCCTTTTGGGTCGCGGCGGGACAGATCATCGGAATCAACATCATCCTGTCCGGAGACAACGCGGTGGTTATCGCGCTGGCCTGCCGGATGCTGCCGCCGAAGCAGCGCTTCTGGGGCATGATCCTGGGCGCCGGCGTCGCCGTGCTGCTGCGCATCGTGTTCACGCTGGTGGTCGCGCAGGCGATGACCTACCCGTTCCTCAAGCTGGTCGGCGGCGTGCTGCTGATCTGGGTGGCGGTCAAGCTCGTGGTTCCGGAAGAGGACGAGGGCGAAGGCCGGGTCGCGGCGGCGGAGAATCTGTGGCGCGCGGTGCGGATCGTCGCAATTGCCGACATCGTGATGAGCCTCGACAACGTGATCGCGATCGCCGCGGCGGCCGAGACCGCGGCCGCGCGGGTCGATCTGGCGCATGCGGCGGCGATCAAGACGGTCCTGATCGTCTTCGGCCTTGCCACCTCGATCCCGCTGATCGTGGCCGGCAGCGCGCTTCTGATGGCGCTGCTCGATCGCTACCCGATCCTGGTCTGGGCCGGGGCGGCCTTGCTCGGCTGGGTTGCCGGCGACATCATGGCCAAGGATGCCGCGCTCGAAGGCTTCGTCGATCCGGCCGGCCTGAAGGTGCTGCACTATTGGGCGGCGGCGGCGGGCGCGGTGTTCGTGGTTGCAATGGGCTGGTGGCTTCGGCAATACCAGCACCGGCGCGCCCTGGACCATCCGCTGATCGTGGATCCGCCCGGGCCGGAGGAGTTCCCGCACAAGCGGTGAGGGGCGGCTGACATTGCGGGCGAGGCGGGATGAACGAGATTGTCCGGACCACCGCCTCTCGCGAAATCAGGGCTTCGGCCTGTCCGCACGATTGTCCGTCCACCTGCGCCCTCGAAGTCGAAGTGCTTGACGCGCGCGCGATCGGACGCCTGCGCGGCGCCGCGGACAATCGCTACACCGCCGGCGTAATCTGCGCGAAGGTCGCCCGCTATGCCGAGCGCATCCATCATCCGCAGCGCCTGACCCGGCCGCTGCGCCGCGCGGGTCCCAAGGGTGGTAACGATTTTCGCCCGATATCGTGGGATGACGCGCTCGACCTCGTGGCGGAGCAATTCGCGCGCGCGCAGCAGGCGCACGGGCCGCAGGCGGTGTGGCCCTATTACTATGCGGGGACGATGGGTCTTGTCATGCGCGACGGCATCAACCGCCTGCGCCATGCCATGTCCTATTCCGGTTACTTCTCGACGATCTGCGTCAACCCGGCCTGGTGCGGCTTCATTGCCGGCACCGGCCGGCTGGCGGGGCCCGACCCGCGCGAAATGGGCAAGACCGATCTGTTAGTGATCTGGGGCACCAACCCGGTCAATACCCAGATCAACGTGATGACGCACGCGGTGCGCGCGCGCAAGGAGCGGCAGGCGAAGATCGCCGTCGTCGACGTCTATATGAATGCCACGATGGAACAGGCCGATTTGCCGGTGCTGATCCGTCCCGGCAGCGACGGCGCGCTGGCCTGCGCGGTCATGCATTGCCTGTTCCGCGACGGGCATGCCGACTGGGATTTCCTCAACACGTACACCGACCGGCCGCGCGAATTGCAGGCCCATGTCGCCACGCGCGATCCGGCCTGGGCGTCGGCCATCACCGGCTGCCCGGCGGACACGATCGAGGCGTTTGCGCGCCTGATCGGCGAGCGCAAGCGCGCGTATTTCCGGCTCGGCTACGGTTTCACGCGCTCGCGCAACGGCGCGGTGAACATGCACGCGGCAAGCTGCATTCCGGCCGTGACCGGCGCCTGGCAATACGAGGGCGGTGGCGCGTTCCACAATAACGGGGCGATCTATCACTGGAACAAGACCATGATCGAGGGGCTCGACGCCCGCGATCCTTGCGTGCGCGAGCTCGACCAGTCGCGCATCGGCGCGATCCTGACCGGCGACCGCACCGCGCTCGGCGCGGGGCCGCCGGTGACCGCGATGCTGATCCAGAACACCAACCCGGTCTCGGTCGCCCCCGATCAGTCGGCGGTGAAGCGGGGGTTTGCGCGCGACGACCTGTTCGTGTGCGTGCACGAGCATTTCATGACCGAGACCGCCCGCATGGCCGACATTGTGCTGCCCGCGACCATGTTCATGGAGCACGACGACGTCTATCAGGCCGGCGGCAGCCAATACATTCTGTTCGGCCCCAAGCTGGTGGATGCGCCCGGCGAATGCCGCTCCAATCATGACCTGGTCTGTGCGCTCGCGAAGCGCCTCGGGGCCGCGCATCCGGGTTTTGCGATGACGCCGCGCGAGCTGATCGACTGGACGCTGCAGCATTCCGGGTGGGGCTCGCTCGATCGGCTCGCGCGCGAACGCTGGATCGATTGCCAACCGGATTTTGCGCGTGCGCATTATCGCGACGGATTCAACTGGCCGGACAAGAAATTCCGCTTCAGCCCGGACTGGCGGAACGTGCCGTTCCCGAATCCGGGCCCGTGCGGACCGCTCGCGGCTATCCCGGCCTTTCCCGATCACTGGGAGGTCATCGAGGAAGCCGATGGCGAGCATCCGTTCCGGCTGGCGACCTCGCCAGCGCGCAATTTTCTCAATTCCACCTTCAACGAAACGCCGACCTCGCTTGCGCGCGAAGGCCGCCCGACGCTGCTCATGCATCCCGACGACGCCGCGACGACCGGGCTTGCGGAGGGCGCGCGCGCCCTGATCGGCAACCGCCGCGGCGCGGTGCGGCTGCATGTCAGATTGTTTGCCGGCGTGCGGCGCGGCGTGGTGATTGCCGAATCGATCTGGCCCAATCACGCCTATGATGACGGCAAGGGAATCAATACGCTGACCGGCGCCGACGCCATTGCCCCGTTCGGCGGCGCCGCCTTTCACGACAACCGGGTCTGGATCAGGCCGGTCCCCTGAATCGCAACGCTTTCGGGAGTTCCCATGATTGCCGTCCGTTATCGGCTCGCCGTCCTGGCGCTGTGCCTTGCCGCCGCCGGCTGCGGCGGCGGGGACTTTTCGTCCGCCGTCGGCGACGCCAAGGCCAGCGAGCAGGCGCGGCTGAAGCTCGTCGATCAATGCATGTTCGACCGCTCGTTGGGCGGCGATCCGATGGATCGCACGCGTGGTCCGCGCTGCCAGTGCTATGCGCGCACGGTGGCCAAGCAAATGTCGCCGGCGGAAGCCGCGACCTTTGTCGCAAGCGGCGCCATGCCGCTGTCGGTGAAGACGGCGGACGTCATGACCTCCTGTCGGCGCGGATGAGAACCTATCTTGCGATGCGGTACGTTACGGTAAAATTATCGTGCCGCCGGTTCAGAAAACTGTCGCCGTCTGCCGTCGAAAACGACGTTTGCCCGCGATTTGATCGGCGCACGTCGTTGTGATGAATCGGGAATGTCTTGCTTCAGCCTTATTCTTCATGTGTCGTATTGGCGCACGCCGGTTTCGGCGGAGCCTCCACCATTCGCATTCCGATGCGGCCGGCGGGAGTCATCCGCGCGAAAGCAGCGTGCGGCGCATGAGCGACAAGCGCGAGGCGTCATTGCAGACTGAAGAGGCACTAGGAGATCGACGATGCAGAGAGGCACCGTCAAATGGTTCAATCCGACCAAGGGTTACGGGTTTATTCGTCCCGCGGGCGGCGACAAGGATGTGTTCGTGCACATCTCCGCGGTCGAACGCGCGGGCCTGAGCACCCTGAACGAAGGACAGATGGTCGAGTATGAACTGGTGATCAACCGCGGCAAGACCTCCGCGGAAAACCTGAAGGTCGCCTGACATACCGGAACGCAGCCGGACGTCCAACCTTCGGCTCACGGATTTTGCGACCCCGTAACCCCCGGCTCCGCGCCGGGGGTTTTCATTTTTCGCCGGAGCCGGCCTGCGGGTGGATCAGCATCGTCTCCGCGCCGGCAACGCCATCCACGAGACAGCGCCCGCCGACGCGATGCAGCCGCCCCTGCGCGAGCCATTGCAGCGCCAGCGGATAGATGCGGTGCTCGGCCTTGATGACCCGCGCGGCGAGGCTGTCGGGCGTATCGTCGTCGAGTACCGGCACCGCGGCCTGGATCACGATCGGGCCGGAATCCATTTCCGGCACGACAAAATGCACGGTCGCGCCGTGGATGCGCACGCCGGCGGCGAGCGCGCGTTCGTGTGTGTCGAGCCCCTTGAACGCGGGCAGCAAGGCGGGATGGACGTTGAGCATCCGGCCGTCCCACAGGCCGACGAAATAGGGCGTCAGCAGCCGCATGAAACCGGCCAGGCATACGATTTCGATGGCGTGCCGTTCGAGCACGCTCTGGAGCGTGCGCTCGAACGCCGCGCGATCCTTGCCGTGGCCGGCGTGGTCGACGACGGCGGTCGCAATCCCGCGCGCGCGCGCAACGGCAAGGCCGGCGGCGTCGGACCGGTTGGAGACGACAAGCGCTATCTCGGCGGGGTAGGCGGGATCGTCGGCCGCGGCGGCGAGCGCCGTCATGTTGGAGCCGCGGCCGGAAATCAGGACGGCGGCGCGTTTCCTGGCCATGCGCTCATCCGCCAAGATCGAGCCGGCTCGCGAAGCGGACCTGCATTTCGCCGGCAGCCACGGTGACGATGCGGCCGAGCCGCTGCACGTCGTCGCCCTCGCGCGCAAGAATGCCGGCGACGGCGTCGGCACGGTCGGCGGCCACGACGGCGATCATTCCGATGCCGCAATTGAAGGTGCGCAGCATTTCCTCCTGCGCGATGTTGCCGGCCGCGGCGAGCCAGCGGAACACCGGCAGCACCGGCACGCGCGCAAGATCGATCTGTGCCGCCAGGCCGTTGGGCAGGACGCGCGGGATATTGTCGGCAAATCCGCCGCCGGTGATGTGGGCGAACGCCTTGACCGCGCCGGTCTCGCGGATCGCGGCGAGGCACGATTTCACATAAAGCCGCGTCGGCGTCAGCACCGCTTCGCCGAGCGTCCGGCCGGGCGCGAACGGGGCGGGCGCGCTCCAGGCAAGGCCGGCATGGCTCGCAACCCGGCGCACGAGCGAGAAGCCGTTCGAGTGCACACCCGAGGAGGCAAGGCCAAGCACCACGTCGCCCGCGGCGATGTCGGCGCGCGGCAACAGCGCCCCGCGTTCGGCCGCCCCGACCGCAAATCCGGCGAGATCGTAGTCGCCGGGCTGGTAGAGGCCGGGCATTTCCGCGGTCTCCCCGCCGATCAGCGCGCAGCCCGATTGCGTGCAGCCGTGCGCGATGCCCGCGACCACCGCTGCGCCGACCTGCGGATCGAGATGCGCACAGGCAAAATAATCGAGAAAGAACAGCGGTTCGGCGCCCTGCACGACGAGATCGTTGACCGACATGGCGACGAGATCGATGCCGATCGTGTCGTGATGCCCGGTTTCGATCGCAATCTTGACCTTGGTGCCGACGCCGTCGGTGGCTGCAACCAGGACGGGATCGGAAAACCCGGCGCCCTTGAGGTCGAAGAGCCCGCCGAAGCCGCCGATTTCGGCGTCGGCGCCGCGCCGGCGCGTTGCCCGCACCAGCGGTTTGATCAGCTCCACCATGCGGTTACCGGCGTCGATATCGACCCCGGCTTCGGCGTAGGTGAGGCCGCGCCCCTTCTGACTCATGGCGATCCTCGGATGGCAGCCGGGGATTACGTGGAAATTGCATTGTACGCAATGGCTTGAACGCTCTTATACTATAGTTTGTGTAACGCGGCGCCGGTCGCCGCAGCCTGTCGGGGCGAATTTGCTTTGAGTATTCCCAATCTCATTACACTCGCGCGTATCCTGACGGTGCCGCTTGTGGTGTGGGCGATCAGTTCGGGAGAGATGCTGATCGCGTTCATCCTGTTCGTGGCGGCCGGGATCAGCGACGCGATCGACGGCTTCCTCGCCAAGCGCTTCAACATGGCCAGCGAGATCGGGGCCTATCTCGATCCGATCGCCGACAAGGCGCTGATCGTCTCGATCTATGTCTCGCTCGGGATCGCCGGCGCCATCCCGGGCTGGCTCGTGATTTTCGTGGTCTCGCGCGACATCATGATTGTCGGGGCGGTGATCCTGACCTGGCTGATCGGCCGGCCGATGGAAATGAAACCGCTGCGGGTCTCGAAGCTCAATACCGTTGCCCAAATCGTGTTCGCTTGCCTGGTTCTTGGCTCGCTGGCGTTCAAGTTCGGGCTCGGCCTGCTGTATCCGCTCGCCATGACGGCGGTTGCCGTCTTGACCTTCCTGTCGATCGCCTTCTATCTCGCCGAATGGATCCGCCACGTCGGTTCGACGGAAGAGGGACGCTAGCGGCAATGGCCAACGAGCAGCAGGCGGCGCCGGCGGCCGGGATGCAGCGCAAGCTGTCGCTCAAGCGGCAGCTCGTCTTCTGGGCGGCGGCGCTGTTCGCCTTTGCGCTGTTCCTGTGGGTGTTCAGCGATGTGCTGCTGCCCTTCATCGTGGCGATGGGGCTTGCCTATCTGCTCGATCCGGTGGTCGAGCGCATGCGCGGACTTGGGATCAATCGCACGCTGGCGACCCTGCTCATCGTCGTGGGGACGGTGCTCCTGATCATCGCCGCGCTGGTGCTGCTGATCCCGCTCCTGAGCCACGAGATCGCGCAGTTCGCGCAGCGCCTGCCGCACTATTTCCAGCAATTGCAGGATTACATCGCGCGCTCGCAGCACACCTGGTTCGGGCAATTGATCGGAGGGCGGCTGCCGGAAATCCAGAAGTCCTTAAGCGGGATGGCCGCGCAGGCGGCCGGCTGGGCCGGCGCCTTTCTGGCCTCGCTCTGGACCGGCGGCAAGGCGCTGGTCTCGGTGCTGTCGCTCCTGATCATCGCCCCGGTCGTGACGTTCTATCTTCTGCTCGACTGGGACCGGGTGGTCGCCAGGATCGACGACTGGGTTCCGCTGCACCACAAGACGACGGTGCGGCAATTGCTAGGCGAGGTCGATACCGCGATCGCCGGCTTCATGCGCGGGCAGGCGCTGTGCTGCGTCATCCTCGGCGTGTTCTACGCCGCCGGCCTCGTCCTGATCGGGCTGAATTTCGGACTGATGATCGGCATCGTGGCGGGCGTGCTCAGCTTCATTCCCTATGTGGGAACCATGATCGGTTTCCTGCTCGCCGGCGGCGTCGCGATCGCCCAGTTCTGGCCGGAATGGTTTCCGATCCTGATGGCGGTCGGGGTTTTCGCCGTCGGGCAGGCGATCGAAGGCAATGTGCTGCAGCCGTATTTCGTCGGCACCAAGATCGGCCTGCATCCGGTGTGGCTGATGTTCTCGCTGCTTGCGTTCGGATATCTGTTCGGATTTGTCGGCCTGCTGGTCGCAGTCCCGGTGGCTGCCTCGATCGGCGTGCTGGCCCGCTTTCTGATCCGCCAGTATCTCGCGAGCCCCTATTATACCGGCGGCTGAGATGCCGGCCGCGCCCGCCCCGCGACAGCTCACGCTCGCGCTCGGCCATGCGGAGAGCTTTGCGCGCGAGGATTTTCTGCGCGGCGCCTGCAACGCGGCGGCGCTCGCGCTGGTCGACAATTGGCCGGACTGGCCAAACCGCATCATGGCGATTTGCGGCCCGCCGGGGGCGGGCAAGAGCCACCTGGCCGCGATCTGGGGCGAGCGGTCGGGGGCGCGCTTCCTGGCCGGCCGGTCGCTCACCCGCGACATGCCGCCTGCAGCGCTTGCGACCGGGGCGCTGGTGCTCGAAGATCTGGCGCCCGGCCGGTTCGAGGAGCCGGCCTTGTTTCACCTGATCAATCTGGCACGCCAGGACGGCGCCTACCTGCTCCTGACGGTGCGCGAAAACCCGACGCGCTGGCCGGTGGGCCTGCCCGATCTCGCCTCGCGGCTGCGGGCCATCCCGGTCGTGACGCTGGCGCCGCCGGATGACGACCTTCTGGCCGGGGTCATCGCCAAGCTCTTTGCGGACCGCCAGATTGTCGCGGATGACGCCTTGATCCGGTACCTGATGGCGCGGGTCGAACGCGCGATTCCGGCCGTGCGCGCGGCGGTCGAGCGGCTGGACCGCGAGGCCATGCAGCGCAAGCGGCCGGTCAATCGTGCGCTGGCCGCCGATCTCTACCGCGACGAATAATCCGGTAACGACGCCGCGATTTGGTGGCCGGGCGGTCATTGCCGCGTCACTATTTGGCGATAGCATTATTCAAATTGGGCAAATACCTTTTATCGCAACATGGCCAACCGCAACGAAGCCATTGTAATTGCGGACGAAAAATCCGCTTCCACCGTCACCCCGATCCCGCTGTCCGAGGGCGCAAGGTCCGAGGGCGCAAGGCTTGAGGGTACAAGGCTTGAGGGTACAAGGCTCGCCGGCAGCCCCGAGCGCTTCATCAACCGCGAATTGTCCTGGCTGCATTTCAACCGCCGGGTCTGGGAAGAAGCCAGCAATCCGAACCATCCGCTGCTCGAACGGCTGCGTTTCCTTTCGATCTCGGCCAACAATCTGGACGAGTTCTTCATGGTGCGCGTCGCCGCCCTCAAGGGCCAGGTGCGCGAGGGCATCACCGAACGCAGCCCCGACGGCCTGACGGCGGCCGAGCAGCTCGCGCGCATCGCCGAAATGGCCTCGGTGCTGGCGAGCGATCAGCAGACGCGCTGGCGCGAACTGCGCGGCGAGCTTGCCGCCGCCGCCATCGTGCTGATCGACGGGCATGAGGTCAGCAAGCCGGAACGCGCCTGGCTCGAAGAGCACTTTCTGCACCATGTCTTTCCGGTGCTGACGCCGCTGGCGATCGATCCGGCGCATCCGTTCCCGTTCATCCCCAATCTCGGCTTTTCGCTGGCGCTGCAATTGTCGCGCAGCAGCGACGGCAAGGCGATGAACGCGCTGATCCGCGTCCCGCACAAGATCGAGCGCTTCATCCTTTTGCCGAAGGGCGGTGACGGCAGCCAGCGCGTCATCACGCTCGAGCAGGTCGCCGGCCTGTTCATCGGCCGGCTGTTCCCGGGCTATGCGGTGAAGGGGCAGGGCGCCTTCCGCATCATCCGCGACTCCGAGATCGAAATCGAGGAAGAATCGGAAGACCTCGTCCGGCAGTTCGAGACCGCGCTCAAGCGCCGCCGCCGCGGATCGGTGATCCGGCTCGAAATCGAGGACAGCATGCCGCTCGAACTGCGCAAGTTCGTGCAGCGCGTGCTGGCAGTGGCCGACGACGAGGTGTTTCTGGTCAACGGCATGCTGGCGCTCAACGAGTTGAACGAGCTGGTCGCGCTCGACCGGCCGGACCTCCTGTTCACGCCGTATAATCCGCGCTTCCCCGAGCGCATCCGCGACCATGGCGGCGACTGTTTTGCCGCCATCCACCAGAAGGACCTGATCGTCCATCACCCTTACGAGTCGTTCGATGTCGTGGTGCAGTTCCTGCAGCAGGCCGCGCGCGATCCCGACGTGATTGCGATCAAGCAGACCCTGTACCGGACCTCGTCAGAATCGCCGATCGTGCGCGCGCTCGCGGAAGCCGCCGAGGCCGGCAAGTCGGTGACCGCGCTCGTCGAACTGAAGGCGCGTTTCGACGAGGAGGCCAATATCCGCTGGGCGCGCGACCTCGAGCGTGCCGGCGCCCAGGTGGTCTACGGGCTGATCGAGCTGAAAACCCATGCCAAGCTCTCGCTCGTAGTGCGGCGCGAGCGCGGGGCGCTGGCGTCCTATGTTCATGTCGGCACCGGCAATTATCATCCGATCACCGCGCGCATCTATACCGACCTGTCGTTCTTCACCGCCGATCCGGTGATCGCGCGCGACGTGGCGCGGATTTTCAATTTCGTCACCGGCTATGCCGAGCCTGCCGAACTCGAAGCCATGGCGGTGTCGCCGGTCACGCTGCGCCGGCGCATCATGGATCACATCGAGGCCGAAATCGCCCATGCGCAGGCCGCCCGCCCGGCGGCGATCTGGATGAAGATGAACGCGCTCGTCGATCCTGACATCATCGACGCGCTCTATCGGGCGTCGAATGCCGGCGTGAGCATCGATCTCGTCATCCGCGGCATCTGCTGTCTGCGCCCGGGCGTGAAGGGCCTGTCCGACAATATCCGCGTCAAGTCGATCGTCGGGCGCTTCCTCGAACACGGTCGCATCTTCTGCTTCGGCGCCGGCCACGGACTGCCCTCGCCGAAGGCGGCGGTCTACATCTCTTCCGCCGACATGATGCCGCGCAACCTCGACCGGCGGGTCGAGGCGCTGTGCCCGATCCTCAACCCCACCGTGCACGAACAGGTGCTCGACCAGATCATGGTGGTCAATTTTGCCGACACCGAGCAAAGCTGGAAAGTCTTGCCTGACGGCACCTCGGTCCGCATAAAGCCCGGGAAGGGTGACGAATCGGTCAATGCTCAAAAATACTTTATGACCAATCCGAGCCTGTCGGGACGTGGAACATCTTCTAAAGAATCTTCGCCACGCCGTCTCACGCGCCGCGCAGAACGCGCGTAGCCGCGCGCCCCAGGCGCGCCGCCAAGCTCCTGACAGGACTGCCAGAAAACCGCTGATCGCGGGCGTGGCGCAGGGCCGGCTCGACCACGGCCCGCCGGTCGCGGTGGTCGATATCGGATCGAACTCGATCCGGCTCGTGGTCTATGAGGGCCTCACGCGCAGCCCGGCGCCGATCTTCAACGAGAAGGTGCTGGCCGGATTGGGCCGTGAGGTGCAGTCGACCGGCCTTCTGGCGCCGGATGCTGTGGAAAAAGCCGTCCTCACCCTCAAGCGTTTTCGGGCGCTTTGCGACACGCTGAAGGTGAAGACCGTGCTCGGGATCGCGACCGCCGCCTGCCGGGACGCGAAGAACGGCGCCGCCTTCATCGCGCAGGCCGAACGCATCTGCCGCACCCGGATCGAGGTCGCTTCCGGCCGGCGCGAGGCGCAACTGTCGGCGCTCGGGGTCGTATCCGGCATTCACAAGCCGGACGGGCTGGTCGGTGATCTCGGCGGCGGCTCGCTCGAACTCATCGATCTGCACGGCCAGCGCATCCGCCGCGGTGTGACGCTGCCGCTTGGCGGGCTCGCGCTGCAGGACATTTCCCGCAAGTCGATGCGCAAGGCGGAATCCTTCGTGGCCGATGCGCTGGAGCGCGTGGATTTTCTGGCCGCCGGGCGCGGGCGGACCTTCTATGCGGTCGGCGGGGCCTGGCGGGCGCTTGCCCATCTGCAAATCGCGCGCACGGACTATCCGCTGCACGTCATGCACGGCTACCGCATGAGTGCCAGGGAGGCGCTGGAATTCTGCCGGCTCGTGCATCGCACGCGACCGGAGCAGATCGCGCAGATCGAGGTCATTTCGAGTGCGCGCCGTCCGCTGCTCGGATACGCGGCGCTGGTGATGGAGCATATCATCCGCACCGCGCACCCCAGGGACATCGTCGTCTCGGCGCTCGGCGTGCGCGAAGGCCTGCTCTATTCGCTGCTCGATCCGGCCGAACGCGCCAAGGACCCGCTGATCGCAGCGGCGCGCAGCCTAAATATCCTGCGCTCGCGCGCGCCCGCCCATGGCGAGGAACTGATCCGCTGGACCGACCGCTTCATGGCCTCGTCCGGCATCGACGAAAGCGCCGACGAAAAGCGTCTGCGCCACGCCGCCTGCCTGCTCGCCGATATCGGCTGGCGCGCGCATCCCGATTATCGCGGCGAACAGTCGCTCAACATCATTTCGAACGCCGACTTCATCGGCATCGATCACCCGGGCCGGGCTTTTCTCGCGCTGTCGGTGTATTTCCGGCACGCCGGGATCACGAGCGAACAGCCCTCGCCGCGCATCCGCGAAATCGCCTCGCGCCGCCACCTCGAGCGCGCGCGCCTGCTCGGCGCCTTGATGCGGGTGGCCTACATCGTCTCGGCCTCGATGCCGGGGGTGCTGCTCCACACCCCGCTGCGGGTCGTGCGCGGGCGGCTGGTGCTGCGGCTGCCCGACAAGTTTTCGGCGCTGGCGAGCGAACGCGTCGCCGGCCGGCTGCGCCAGATCGGCCGCCTGATCGGCCGTCCCACGCAACTGGTGACCGATTAACGACAATGTGCCCGGTTCGAACCGCGATGTCGGCGCGCGCCAGAGCATGACCCCGAAAAGTGCAAAGTGTGAAGCGGTTTTCGGAAAAGATCACGCTCAAACAAAGTGCTGACGCGGGATGGCGATCCGAGGAAACGTCGTCCCGCTTCAGGCGCGCGCGACCGGCGTCACGCGGCCGCGGTCGATGGCGAGCGCAAGCTCGCCGCGCTTCAGGGACAGGGCCTTCTCGCCGAACAATTCGCGCCGCCAGCCCTTGAGCGCGGGGACATCGGCGTTGTCGTCGGCGGCGATGCGATCGAGATCGTCGACCGTCGCGATCACCTTGGCGGCGACGCCGTGCTGTTCGGCGGTCATGCGCAGCAGCACTTTCAACAGCTCCACGATGGCGGAGCTGTTCGGCGCGGGCTTGGGCCGTTCGAGCGAGGGCAGGGTCTTGGGATCGCGCGCGAGCGCGCGCTTGACGAGTTCGGGAATCTCCTGACCCCATTTCGAGCGCTCGAAGCCTTTCGGCAACGCGCGCAGCGCGCCAAGTTTTTCCATCGTCGTCGGCGCCTGCACGGCGATATCGACCACGAGATCGTCCTTGAGCACGCGGCCGCGCGGTACGTCTCGCGTCTTGGCCTCGCGCTCGCGCCAGGCCGCGACCTCGATCAGGACGGCAAGCTCCTTGGGCTTGCGCACGCGCGTGCGCAACCGCTGCCAGGCGTTTTCGGGTTCGAGCCGGTAGGTGGCGGGCGAGGTGAGGACGTCCATTTCCTCGCTCACCCATTCGGTGCGGCCGCGCCGGCCGAGATCGGCGAGCAGCTTCTGGTAGATGTCGCGCAGATGCGTGACGTCGGACACGGCGTAATCGAGCTGCGCCTTGGAGAGCGGACGGCGCATCCAGTCGGTGAAGCGGTGCGACTTGTCGATGGTATCGCCGGTGATGCGCTGGACGAGTTGGTCGTAGGACACCGAGTCGCCATAGCCGAGCACCATGGCGGCGACCTGGGTGTCGAAGACCGGATGCGGGATCAGACCGGCACGGTGCCAGACGATTTCGATGTCCTGACGGGCGGCGTGGAAAACCTTGACGATCTTCTCGTCCGCCATCAGCGCAAAGAACGCGGCGAGATCGAGCCCTTCGGCAAGCGCATCGACCACGACGGCTTCGTCGGGGCCGGCCATTTGCAGCACGCAGAGCTGTGGATAATAGGTCGACTCGCGCAGGAACTCGGTATCGACCGTCACGAAGGGGTGACGGGCGAGCCGCTCGCAGGCATCGGCCAAGTGTTTTGTGGTCGTGATGATGTCCATGAACCGTGTATCGCGGCTTTCGCCGAACCTTCAAGCAAGACCCCTCAGGTGCCGCGCACCTTCGGCATGTGGATGAACTCCCAGGGGGAGGGCATGGCTCCGACCGGGATTTCGATCAGGGTCGGGGCGTTGCGCCGCGCGAAGCCGCGCCGGATCGCCTTGCGCAGCTCCGCGGGCGTGTGGGCGCGTTCGGCGGCGGCGCCGAAGGATTCGGCGAACTTCACGAAATCCGGGTTGGCGAGGTCGATCGCAATATGCCGGCCGCCATAGCTCACTTGCTGGATCAGTTTGACGTTTCCAAAGGTGTTGTTGTTGAAGACGAGCGCCACCAGCGGGATGCGGTGCCTGACGGCGGTCGACAACTCGTTCGCCGTATACATAAAGCCGCCGTCGCCGGAAATCGAGAGCACCGGCACGTCGGTGCGGGCATCCTGCGCGCCGAGCGCGGTGGCAAAACCCCAGCCGAGATTGTCCTGGAAACCCGGCGAGAGAAAAGTGCGCGGCTTGTAGACCGGCATGGCAAGCCGCGCCGCGAAGCCGATCTGGGTGACCTCATCGACATAGATGCCGTCTTCGGGCAATTCATCCCGGATCGCGCCGAGATAGGCCATTTGCGGGGCGAGGACGGCAAACCGCTTGTGCAGCCGCGCCTGCCGCTCCTGCAGCTCCGCCTTGCGCGACTTTCGCTTCGGATTGTGCGCCGGGACGAGGTCGAGCAATCGCGCGACGATGCGCCGTGCGTCGCCGGTCAGCGCGGCGGCCGGCTTGTGGAGGCGTTCGGCTTCGTCGCTGTCGGAATCGATGCGCACGATCTTGAGATTGTCGTCGACGCCCCATTCGCGCATCTGGATCAGAAGGCGCGTGCCGATGGCGACGACGACATCGGCCTCCTTCCACAATTCGTGCCCGAGCGGCAGCGTGACGCTGAGCGGGTCACGGCTGTCGAGAATGCCGCGGCCGCGCCGATAGGCGAGCACCGGCGCCTGCAGCATGGCCGAGAGGCGGGTCACTTCCCGGGCGGCATCGAGCGCGCCGCCGCCGACCACGATCAACGGGTTGCGGGCGTTTCCGATGAGCTTCGCCGCCGCACGCAGCGCGTCCTCGTCGAGCGGCGGTTCGGGATCGGGCGCGGCGGCCCCGATCGGTCCGAGCGGTTCGCTGCGGCCCCAGACATCCATGGCGCATTCGAGCGCGGCCGGCCCGTGTCGCCCGCGTCGCATGGCGCGCATGGCTTCCGCGACCAGGCGCGGACCGTCGGCCGGGCGCGCGATCCGCGCCGAATAGTCGACCAGCCGGGCGATGATGCCGGCCTGGTCGCGGATTTCGTGCAGATAGCCGAGATGGCGGCCGATCGCGGCCTGCGGAATTTGTCCGATCAGCGCCAGCACGGGCGCGGTCATGCCATAGGCGGTGAGCAGTGCCGCGCCGGTATTGAGCAGGCCGGGACCCGGCACCACCGCATAGACCTGCGGCTTGCCGGTGGCGAGCGCCGCGCCGAGCGCCATATAGGCGGCGCCCTGCTCATGCCGGCTATGGACGGTGCGGATGCGGTTTGACGCCTTATAGAGCGCGTCGAGCAGATGGTCGTTATGGACGCCCGGCAGGGCGTACATGGTTTTCACGCCGTTGGCGACAAGGGCGGCAACCGTGGCTTCGCCCGTGGTCATCCGGCCTTTCGCACTTGCGGCAGGACCGGGACGGGTCTTCTTGGCAGTCTCTTTCGGCGGCATGCACTGTCTCGAACGCGTACGCCGCCCGAGTGTGCAGATCGCAGCGCCAATGTCGAGGCTCAATCGTCGTACGCGTCGCGGAATGCCAGCATGGCGCCGAGCTTGCGTTCGTTATGGCGCGGAAAGCCGCGCCGCGCGGCAAAAGTGTCGCTGTCGCGACAGGTTGCGCGCTGGCGGTGCCGGACCGGCAAATCGGAAACGCTGTAACGATGGACGTCGTGCTCGCGATGGATCGAATGCGGGTCCGGTGTCTGGATGAAGTACCGGATCCAGCGCGGCGAGCGGAAATCGGAGCGGCCGAAGAACTCGCCGGTCGCCGCGAAGAAATCCGGGGCGCGTCCTCGATCGGGCCGCCGCTCCAGGATGGGGAGAACGAGGGCGGCGATCAGCGTGCAGAGGGCCGGCCGGGCGAGCATCGTCAGGCTTTGGTCCGGGGTCCCTGGCGGCGGGGAACGCGTCGAATCGGATATTGGTCGCCGGGGCGGGGGCGCCCTGTTCGACGGTTGCGAACCGCGGCCGCCTGCCTTGACAAACCATACCCCCCGTGCGCTTTTCGCGCGCTCCGGATCACCCGAAACACCTTCAGTTTCCCGGCCAATGACCATGCATCGCTACCGCAGTCACACGTGCGGCGCGCTCCGCGAAGCGCATATCGGCCAGACCGTCCGTCTGTCGGGCTGGGTCCATCGCGTGCGCGACCATGGCGGAGTGCTGTTCATCGATCTGCGCGACCATTACGGCCTGACGCAGGTAGTCGCCGACCCCGACAGCCCGGCCTTCAAGGTTGCCGAGACGCTGCGTTCGGAATGGGTGGTGCGCGTCGACGGCAAGGTACGCCAGCGCCCCGCCGGCACCGAGAATCCCGACCTGCCGACCGGGCAGGTGGAAGTGTTCATTTCCGAGATCGAGGTGCTGGGAGCGGCCGGCGAACTGCCGATGCCGGTGTTCGGCGAGCAGGACTATCCGGAGGAAACGCGGCTGCGCTACCGCTTCCTCGATCTGCGGCGCGAGCGCATCCACGCCAACATCATGAAGCGCGGCGCGATCATCGATTCGATCCGCCGCCGCATGAAGGACGGCGGCTTTTTCGAATTCCAGACCCCGATCCTGACCGCCTCCTCGCCGGAAGGCGCGCGCGACTATCTGGTCCCTTCGCGCATCCATCCCGGCAAGTTCTACGCGCTGCCGCAGGCGCCGCAGCAATTCAAGCAGCTCATCATGATGTCGGGCTTCGACCGCTATTTCCAGATCGCGCCCTGCTTCCGCGACGAGGATGCGCGCGCCGACCGCTCGCCCGGCGAATTCTACCAGCTCGATATCGAAATGAGCTTCGTCACCCAGGAGGACGTGTTCGCCGCGGTCGAGCCGGTGCTGCGCGGGGTGTTCGAGGAGTTCGCCGACGGCAAGCCGGTGACGCCGAAATTCCCGCTGATCCCCTATGCGCAGGCCTTGCGCGAATACGGCACCGACAAGCCGGATTTGCGCAACCCGATCAAGATGCAGAACGTCACCGAAGCCTTCAAAGGCTCGGGGTTCAAGATTTTCGCCAGCATGATCGCCGGCGATCCGGCGGTCGAGGTGTGGGCGATCCCGGCGCCCAAGGGCGGCAACCGCGCCTTCTGCGACCGCATGAATTCCTGGGCGCAGGGCGAGGGCCAGCCGGGGCTCGGCTACATCTTCTGGCGCGAAGGCGAGGAGAGTGGCGCCGGACCCTTGGCAAAAAACATCGGGCCCGAGCGTACCAGACAGATCGCCGACCAGCTCGGCTTGGGCGTCGGCGACGCCTGCTTCTTCGTCGCCGGCCGGCCGAAGGATTTCGTCAGGTTCGCCGGCCCCGCCCGCAACAGGATCGGCGAGGAACTCGGCGTCGTCGCCAGGGACCGTTTCGAGTTCTGCTGGATCGTCGACTTCCCGATGTACGAGTGGAACGAGGAAGAAAAGAAGATCGACTTCTCGCACAACCCGTTCTCGATGCCGAACATGCCGGTCGAGGATTTCCTCAAGCTCGACGCGGGCGACCACGATACCCTGCTGGCGCTGAAGGCGATCCAGTACGACATCGTCT
>WBUW01000480.1 GCA_008933495.1 Pseudorhodoplanes sp. | reverse complement strand
GATTACGCGGTGATCGCCGCCGGCGTCGGCGCCGTGATCATCGCGACCGTGCTGATCATGGGCACTTCGCTCAACGGCATGTACGAATCGGTCAGGTCGGTCTGGCCAAGCTGAGCCCGAGCGCGATCCGCCGAAGTGGGAACCTGTTCGGCGCAAGATCGCGCGAAAAACAATAAATCGCGTGCGCGGTCCGATTCAATCCGAACGGATTATGCTCTGGCGGCCGGCTTTTTCTCCGGCAGGAATTTCCGGCACGCCCAACGCATCGGCAAGGCGCGAACGTGCACTGCCGGGCCGTAGCGGCTTTTGCTGGCTTTCGTGCGGTGCCCAGCCTGACAGCCAGACGATCTCGAAGGTCGCCCGCACGCGCCCGTCTGCGTCGGAAAAGCGCTGGGCATAGATTTCCGCCATGCGCAACAATGTCGCGCGCCGGAGCGGCTGCCGGCGCCGCTCGTACAGCACATTGGTTGCAGCCATCCGGCGCAGGTCGTGCATCAGGGCGAAGGCATCGGCGTAACGCACGGTCAGCCGGTCGCTGTCGGTGACCGGCAGCGCGAAACCCGCGCGCTGCAGCAAGGCGCCGAGGTCGCGGACATCGGCAAACGGAGCAACGTGCGGAGAGACACCGCCCTCGATATCCGCCTCGGCCGCGGCAAACGACTGGCGCAGCTCGGTCAGCGTATCACCGCCCGCCATCGCGCAAAGAAACAGCCCGTCCGGCTTGAGCGCGCGCCGGATCTGGATCAGCGTGCCCGGCAGATCGTTGACGAATTGCAGGCTGAGCGCTGACACCGCCAGCGGCAGGGCCGCGTCCACAAACGGGAGCGCTTCTTCGTCGGCCACCACCGCACCGTCGCCGGGCGGCTGCGGGAGCAGCGAATCGAGCGCGATGATCCGGCCGGCGAGGCCGCGTTCGCGCAGCACCCGCCTGACAGCCGCGCCGGGTGTACCGATATCGGCCACAAGGTCAAAGGTACGCATCACGGCAGAAAGCCGGTCGGCGAGTTCAGCCGCGATGTGTTCAAGCAGAAAATCCGCCGCACCAAGCCGCAGCGCGCGGATGCGGCGGGCCCGAAGAAGCTTGCGGTCGAACAGGACGGGATCGGGTGACACTGGTGCTCCGCTTTTCCCGGCGATACCGTATCGCCATGCCTTCTCCGGCGACAGTACCGCAACGGCTTTCATCGCGCTTCGCCCGCATGATGAACGGAATTGCGGTTCCGCTGCGGCTGGCGATCGATTTCGCGCTGCCGCCTTTGTGCCCGGCCTGCCGCGAGCCCGTCGGCGAGGCTACGGGTCTTTGCGCCGCTTGCTGGTCGAAGCTTTCGCCTATCGAGCGGCCGTTCTGCGAGCGGCTCGGCATTCCGTTCGCCTACGATCCCGGCCCCGGTATCCTGTCGATGCAGGCTATTGCCGATCCGCCGTCCTTTACGCGCGCCCGCGCCGCCGTGCGTTACGATGACGTCGCGCGCACCATGGTCCATGCCCTGAAATATGGCGACCGGCTGGACCTGGCCCCGGCCATGGGGCGCTGGATGGCGCGCGCCGGACGCGAGATTCTGGATGACGCCGATACCATCGTGCCGGTCCCGCTGCACTGGCGGCGGCTGTGGGCGCGGCGGTTCAACCAGTCGGCGTCGCTGGCGAATGTCGTTTCCCGCTTGTCGAGCGTGCCGGTGAGTTTCGAGGCGCTCAAGCGGGTGAAGGCAACGCCGCAACAGGTCGGTCTGTCGAAAGCCGAACGCGCGCAGAACGTTCAGGGCGCGTTCCGCGTTCCCGCCGGCGGCAAGGCCGACATCGCCCGCCGCCGTGTCGTGCTGGTCGACGATGTGCTGACCTCCGGCGCCACCGCCGAAGCCTGCGCCCGCACCCTGTTGCGGGCCGGCGCCCGCCAGGTCGATCTGCTCGTCTTTGCCCGGGTTGTGGACGGAACACGAACGACCATATAGACCAGCACGGACCCGGACCGCCCATGACCCAGCCCTCCGCCCCCGTCGAAATCTATACGACGCCATCCTGCCCTTATTGCATCGCGGCCAAGGACTTGCTGCGCAAGAAGAACATCGTCTTCACGGAAATCGACGTCAGCGGCGATCCGGCGCTGCGGGCAGCGATGACCGAGCGCGCCCATGGCCGCATGACCGTCCCGCAAATCTTCATCGGTGCCGACCATGTCGGCGGCTGCGACGATCTTTATGCGCTTGAGCAGGCGGGCCGGCTGGGCGCCCTTCTGGAACGCGCCGCCGGACAAGCGGCATGACTGTCGTCACCGGAAAATCGCAAACCTTTCGCGCCGGCCTCGTGCAGATGCGCTCGGGCCGGACGCCGGCGGTCAATCTCGACATCGCGGTTACCCTCATTCGCGAAGCGCGCAATCAAGGCGCCGACTATGTCCAGACGCCGGAAATGACCAACATCATGGAAATGTCGCGCGAGAAACTGCTCGCGGCGATCGTGCCCGAGGAACACGATCCCTGCCTCGCCGCCTTCCGCGACCTCGCGCGCGAGCGCTCGCTTTTCCTGCACGTCGGCTCGCTGGCCATCCGGGTATCGCCGGATCGCGCCGCCAACCGGTCGTTTCTGATCGATCCGAACGGCGAGGTCGTCGCGCGCTACGACAAGATTCACATGTTCGACGTGGACCTCGCCAACGGCGAAAGCTATCGCGAGTCGCGCAATTTCCGGCCGGGCGAGAGCGCGGTCGTGGCCGACCTGCCCTGGGGG
>WBUW01000015.1 GCA_008933495.1 Pseudorhodoplanes sp. | reverse complement strand
GCGCCGCCGCGCGCCCGCGCGCAGGCGGCGGAGAAAACAGGCAACGACAGGCAGAGGCCGCATGCGGCGCGAATCCGGGCGCTGGAAAAACGTTAAGCCGGATTAACGCCCCTTATGGTTAACAAAGGCTAACCGGTCCACACGCACGACCTCTCATTTGATTCATCTGCTGGCCGCCTGCTTGCGGCGGCCTTTCGCGGCTTCGGCCGGGCGCTTCACCGGTGCCCTGATCCGCTCCGCGATCACGGCCACCAGCCGCGAGCCCAGGAACACGCCGCGGGTATCAACCGGCCAGCCGAGCCCGACGGTATTCGGGCGTCTCGATGTTCATGAAGCCGTTGAGGACCTCGGTCGCCGGGATCGCGACAATCACGGTCATCGGCTTCGGCCTCGGTCCGCCGAAATCGACTTTGGTCATCCGCTCCGGCCGATCGTGATCCCGGATTTTCATCTTCGACGCGAGATTCCCGTAGCCGGAGAAGATCACGATCAGAACGAGATTGGCGCTGAACCGCCAAAAAAACCCGGGCGCAGCGCCCGCGCCCGGGCTTGCATTTTCCGATCGGACGAAGCGGCGTCAGTGCGCCGCGGCAAGGCCGCTGCCGGCCGGGCACGACACGCCGGTTCCGCCGAGACCGCAATATCCCATCGGATTCTTCGCGAGATATTGCTGGTGATAGTCCTCGGCGAAATAGAATTCGGGCGCGTCGAAAATTTCGGTCGTGATGGCCCCGTAACGCTTTTCGGCGAGCGCCCTGGCATACATTGCCCGGGAGGCTTCCGCTTCTTTGCGCTGCTGCGGCGAGAAGGCGTAGATGCCGGACCGGTATTGGGTGCCGATGTCGTTACCCTGGCGCATGCCCTGCGTGGGATCGTGGTTTTCCCAGAACGTCTTCAGCAACTGCGCGTACGAAATCTTGCGCGGATCGCAGACCACGAGCACCACTTCATTGTGGCCGGTGCGGCCGCTGCACACCTCCTGATAGGTCGGATTGGGCGTCTGCCCGGCGGCATAGCCGACGGCCGTAATGAAAATGCCATCGCCAAGCTGCCAGAACTTGCGCTCCGCGCCCCAGAAGCATCCCATGCCGAACATCGCCTTCTCGAAACCCGCCGGATACGGCCCCTTGAGCGGATTGCGGTTGACGAAATGAGATATGGCGGTCGGGATGGGCGTGGCCCGGCCGGGCAGGGCCTGGCCCGGCGCCGGCATCGACAAGGATTTCTTGAACATGAGCATGGCAGGTTCTCCCGCGATGGCCGCAATATAATGCCGGCCGGCATGGCCAGCACGCCCGCGGCCATCACGTCTTCGCGCGAATCCGCGCCCCGGCGTCACAAATCCGCGATGAGGACGAGGCGCTGGCACGCCCGCCCAATCTGCGCTATCGGCAGGACGGGCGATTTGGGGCCCTGGAGAGGAGGCACCATGCCGTTTGCGAGGTTCGTGGCCGCGTTGTTGGTTTGTCTGTGCGCCGCCGCTCCGGCCGTCGCCCAGCAGACGCCGCCCCCCTATGGTCCGCCCATTACGCTCGAAATGGCCAAGAAGGTCATGGCCGGCGCCGAAACCGAGGCGGTGCGCAACAACTGGTCGGTCTTTATCGTGATCGTCGACAGCGGCGGGAACATGGTCATGCTGCATCGCTTCGACAACGCGCAATTGGGATCGCTGCAGCTCGCCAAGGGCAAGGCGCAGACCGCGCTCGATTTCAAGCTGCCGACCAAGGCGCTGGAGGACGCCATCTCCGCCGGCGGGTCAGGCCTGCGGCTGACCACGCTGAACAACATCACCCCGCTCGAAGGCGGATTGCCGATCATTTCCGACGGCAAGGTGATCGGCGCCATCGGCGTCTCAGGGGTCTTGTCGGCACAGGATGCCCAGATTGCGCGCGCCGGCATTCAGGCGCTCGGGCACTGAGCGGCGCGATCAGTCGCGTCCGTAGCCGATCAGCGGCTTTTTCCTGCGCCCGAGCAGGATGAGCAACACGCCGAGCACGCCCAGCACCAGCCATGCCGGCTGGTCGAGCAAAGTCACCGCGGCCGGATCCCAGGCCCAGGCGCCGAAGCGCTGTTCGAGCATCGGCTGAAGCCCGATCAGGCTCGTTTGGTGGACCGCCGCCCATACGTCCTTGCCGCGCGTGATAAAGAAGCTGGACCGGTCGGCGATCGACTTGGTCCCGTCATAGATCAGAAAGATGAAAGCGGCGGCCAGAATCCAGAGGCCGACGAAACGAAACAAGAAACGTATCATGCGGATGCAGCCATGGACCGTATTTGCATGGGCGGCCGGGATTAGCGCGCCCGCGAACCGCCTTCAAGCCGAAGACCAATCCACCATTGGTGTCCGACAGGCGATGTCCGGTTCACGGCAGAGAGGCACAAAACGCGCACGCGGCGCAACCCCGTCCGCCGTCGCGGCGCGGCAAACGATCGGGCAGGCTGACAGCGTCAGCGGGCGCACGATCCCGCAGCGAAAGGATTCCACTGCGGCGCATCATGCGCTAGGTTCCCCGGGCGGCGCCCGCCGCCTGTAAGGAGTTGGAATGTCCACGAAATCCGGCCGCCGCGGCAACCGCCCGACTTTCACCGACCAGGAAGCGCTGCTCTTTCACTCGGAAGGACGCCCCGGCAAGCTCGAAATCATCGCGACCAAGCCGATGGCGACGCAGCGCGACCTCTCGCTCGCCTACTCGCCGGGCGTTGCGGTGCCGGTGCTCGCCATCGCCGAAGACGAGAATCTCGCCTTCGAGTACACGACCAAGGGCAATTTCGTTGCCGTTGTAACCAACGGCACGGCGATTCTCGGACTGGGCAATCGCGGCGCGCTCGCCGCCAAGCCGGTCATGGAAGGCAAGGCGGTGCTGTTCAAGCGCTTCGCCGACATCGATTCGATCGATCTCGAAGTGTCGTCCGAAGACCCGGACGAAATCGTCAATTGCGTGCGCCTGCTCGGCAAGGGCTGGGGCGGGATCAATCTCGAAGACATCAAGGCGCCGGAATGCTTTGTCATCGAACAGCGGCTGCGTGAAATTCTCGACATCCCGGTCTTCCACGACGACCAGCACGGCACCGCCATCATTGCCGCCGCCGGACTGATGAATGCGCTCGATCTGACCGGGCGCGACATGAAGGACGTCAAGCTCGTCTGCAACGGCGCCGGCGCCGCCGGCATTGCCTGCCTCGAACTGCTGAAGGCCACCGGCTTCACGCCCGAAAACCTGACCCTGTGCGACACCAAGGGCGTGATCTATCAGGGCCGCACCGAAGGCATGAACCAGTGGAAATCCGCGCACGCGGCGAAGACCAAGGCGCGCACGCTGGCCGAAGCGATCGAGGGCGCCGACGTGTTTTTCGGGCTGTCGGCCAAGGGCGCAGTCACCAAGGACATGGTGAAATCCATGGCCGCCAAGCCGATCATCTTCGCGATGGCCAATCCCGACCCGGAAATCACCGCCGAGGAGGTTGCCGAAGTGCGCGACGACGCCATCATGGCCACCGGGCGCTCCGACTATCCCAACCAGATCAACAATGTTCTCGGCTTTCCCTATATTTTCCGCGGCGCGCTCGATGTGCGCGCGACCACGATCAATATGGAAATGAAGATCGCGGCCGCCCGCGCGCTCGCCGCGCTGGCGCGCGAGGACGTGCCCGACGAAGTCGCCGCCGCCTATGGCGCGCGCCCGAAATTCGGACCCGATTACATCATCCCGGTGCCGTTTGATCCGCGGCTGATTTCCTATGTGCCGCCGGCGGTGGCGCGGGCCGCGATGGATACCGGCGTGGCGCGCAAGCCGATCGTCGACATGGATGCCTACCGCCAGCAATTGCGCACGCGGCGCGACCCGATCGCCGGCGTGCTGCAGCGCGTCTACGAGCGTCTGCGTCGCGCGCCCAAGCGCGTGGTGTTTGCCGAAGGCGAAGAGGAGCAGGTCATCCGCGCGGCGGCGAGCTTCGTCCGCCAGGGGCTTGGCACCGTGCTCCTGTGCGGACGCGAGGACCGCGTGCGCGAGACCGCGCGCAATCTCGGCATTGAGCTGGGCGGCGGCATCGAAATCGTCAACGCCAGGCTGTCGCGGCGTAATGCCGATTACGCCGCCTATCTGTACGAGCGGCTGCAGCGCAAGGGCTATCTGTTCCGCGACTGCCAGCGGCTGGTCAACCAGGACCGCAACCATTTCGCCGCCTGCATGGTCGCGCTCGGTGATGCCGACGCCATGGTCACCGGCGTGACGCGCAATTTCTCGGTCGCGCTCGAAGATGTCTGCCGCGTCATCGATGCCAAGCCCGGCCATCGCGTGATCGGGCTCTCGCTCGTGCTGGCCCGTGGGCGCACGGTGCTGGTCGCCGATACCGCGGTGACCGAAATGCCGACCGCCGCCGACCTTGCCGATATTGCGGTGGAGGCGGCCGGCACCGCGCGGCGGCTCGGCTACGAGCCGCGCCTGGCGATGCTGGCATTTTCGACATTCGGACATCCGCCCGGCGACCGCGCCGCCCGCGTCCAAGAAGCGGTGCGCCTGCTCGACCAGCGCCACGTCGATTTCGAATATGACGGCGAAATGGCCGCCGACGTCGCGCTGAACCCGGAAGCGGCCGCCGCCTATCCGTTCTGCCGCCTGGCCGGGCCGGCCAATGTTCTGATCATGCCGGCGTTTCATTCGGCGTCCATCTCCACCAAGATGCTGCAGGAATTGGGCGGAGCGACCGTGATCGGCCCGATCCTGGTCGGCCTCGACCGGCCGGTGCAGATCGTCCAGCTCGGCGCAAAGGATACCCACCTGGTGAACATGGCCGCGCTGGCTGCGTTCAATGTCAGCGGATGACCGGCGCGGGATCGGACGCGGGCCTATCATGAGCGCGAAGAAACTCGGCGGCGTCATCGCCGCCATCGCAACCGCGATCGATGCCTGCGGACAACCCGACCACGCGCGCTGCGTGCGGCTCGCGCGCCATCTGCTCGGCAACGGCTGCGACGGCCTCAACGTGCTCGGGACGACCGGCGAGGCGACTTCGTTTTCGGTCGCGGAGCGGATGGGCCTGATGAGCGCCTGTCGCGAAGCGGGCCTGCCCATGCACCGGCTGATGGTCGGCACCGGCGCCGCGGCCGCGGCCGACGCCGTCGCACTCACTCGTCATGCCGCCGATCTGGGATTTGCCGGCGCGCTGGTGTTGCCGCCGTTCTATTACAAGGGCGTCCCGGACGACGGCCTTGCGGCCTATATCGGCGCCATCGTGGCGGGCACCGTGGCAAAGCCGATTGCGATCTATCTCTATCACTTTCCGGCTCTGTCCGGCCTGCCGTGGCATATCGCGCTGATCCGCCGCCTGATGGACGCCTATGGTGCGCGCATTGCCGGACTGAAGGATTCGTCCGGCGACATGCCGTTCGCGCGCGAAGCGGCGCGGCTCTCCGAACGGTTCGATGTGTTTCCGTCAACCGAAGCCTGTCTTCTGGAAGCGCGCGCGGGCGCGTTTGCCGGCTGCATTTCGGCGACCGCCAATTGCAATGCCGACCTGTGCGGACGCGCCTGGGCCGCGGGCGACCGGACCGCGCTCGAGCAGGCGGTCGCCATCCGCGGGTTGTTCGACGGCAAGCCGCTCGTGGCCGGGGTCAAGGCGCTCCTGGCCCACATCCATGCGGACGCGGGCCTTGCCGCGGTCAAGCCGCCGCTCGCCGCCTTTCCGGCCGCGGACCGCGCCGCCGTGATCGCCGGTTACCAGGAGATCCGAGCCCAAAAGGTCGCGTAAGCGCGGGGCCGGCCCGGAACCCGCCGGCGTTGACGCCCGCGCAGTGCGCCTCTATAAGCTCCCCGCATGTGGCGGCGGAGGATTTCCGCCGCCGTTTGTCTTCAGGAACATCGCGATGGCCAATACCAAGTCGGCACGAAAGGCAACACGCGTCATTGCGCGCCGCACCAAGGTCAACAAATCCCGCCGCTCGACCATGCGCGGCGCCGTGCGCGAGATCGAGGAGGCGATCGCGAGCGGCAACCATGCCGCCGCGGTGGCGGCCTTCAAGAACGCCGAGCCGAAATTAATGCGCGCGGCGCAACAAGGCGTGGTGCACAAGAAGACCGCGAGCCGGAAGGTATCCCGGCTTGCATCGAAGGTTGCCAAGCTCGCCAAGTAAATTCCACAGTGTAAATTCCACAGTGTAAATTCCACAGTGTAAATTCCACAGTGTAAATTCCACAGTGTAAAGTCCATAAATTCAAAAAATGTCGAAAGCCCGGCAATGTTGCCGGGCTTGTTTTGTTTTGATTTCATTTTTTGCGCGGCCGCGGCGCACCGCACGCAATTTCCGCGCGCCGGTCCGAGCGCGACGCTCATAATGAATGCCAGCGATCACTGTGCGCGAACAGACGCATCGAGCTTGACCGCCGGAACGCCACGCGCGGCGATGCAAAAAGAAAACTGCGATCCGAGGCTACATGCAATTTCGGACAAAAAAATTCACGATACATGAAGACGTTAAGTGGCAAGCATCGCGCGGGCCGCAAAATCCACCGTATGACACCACTCAGGAATGCAGCATTTTCTGGGACTTTTCTGCAACCGGCGACACCAGACCGCAACGACGCCGGGCAAGAAACAATACGGCGATTCAAGACGTTGTGATGACACTTTACACAGACTTCGCGTGTTGCCGGCGCCACAATCGAATGCGATCCGGCGCATCATGCAGAAAATCCATTGCAGGTCGGAGCAAGCCGTGTATTTTCAAATTGCTTCCGCGCTGGCGGAAGTTTTCAGTCAAAGGTCTTTCTACGAACTCATCGACGATGAGAACGGGCGACATGTGTCTCGAATCCTCAATCTCGAAGAATTCTCGAACCAGACCGCGTTGGCGTAAGACTTGCCACTGATCTTCGCGTTCGCCGCGTTTCGTTTGGCTAATCAGCGAGGAGAGGTTTCCGGTACTTCGAACGTCAGGAATGAAATAACCGCCGCGCCGTTTGCGCGGATGGGAGGGGGACTTATGACCAAATTACATGTTATGACTGCAGCCGTGCGGCGGGGCCTGATCAATTTCGAGCGGGCAGAGCGTGCGAACCTCGTCCGCCATCCGCGACCCGAGCGCACGCTACGTACCGTCCGCTCCTCCTGCGTCATCAAGATCGGCTCCCTCGGCGTTGCCTCTCCTCCAATTGCCTGAACACCCGCGGCCCGGTTCACACCGGCGCGGTCCAGCCAGGCGGATGCGTCCGTGTCCTTCTGCGGATCACCGCCCGTCCGGACCGATGCATCGGATACCGGCAGCAGGCGGCGGCGCAGCCGGTAGACCGGTCCGCGCATCGGCGTACGGGGCAACATCGGGAAGAGGCGACCGATATGGAAATCACCGACCAGGAGCGATGGGCGCGCGTCAAAGGGCGCCTGCGGGCGGAAGTGGGCGATGACGTATATTCGAGCTGGTTCACGCGCATGGATCTGGAAGGCGTCGACAAGGATACGGTCCGCCTCTCGGTGCCGACGCGATTTCTCAAGAGCTGGGTGCAGTCGCATTACGGCGACCGGGTTCTGAACTGCTGGCGGGCAGAAGAAGACAAAATCCAGCGCATCGAGCTCACCGTGCGTTCGGCCGTGCTGCGGTCGAACACAAGCAAGCCGGCCGCCAACGGCGCGGCGCCGGCGTGCGAGACGCGCACGGCAAAACCCGGCGCCGACGAGCCGCGGCAGATGACACTGCATTCGGCCGCGACCAATGATGCGCTCGGCGGCTCGCCGCTCGATGCGCGGCTGACGTTCGAGAATTTCCTGATCGGGCGCTCCAATACGCTCGCGCATGCTGCCGCCAAGCAGGTAGCGGTCGCCCGCCGCGGCGACAGCGTGATGTTCAATCCGCTCTACATCCATGCCGGAGTCGGGCTCGGCAAGACGCATCTGCTGCACGCGGTGACCTGGGCCGGCAATGCCGGCGGCGAGCGCAAGGTGCTCTATCTCACCGCCGAAAAATTCATGTACGGCTTCGTTTCGGCGCTCAAGACCCATACCGCGCTCGCCTTCAAGGAGGCGCTGCGCGGCATCGATGTGCTGGTCATTGACGACCTGCAATTCCTGCAGGGCAGGAACATCCAGGCCGAGTTCTGTCACACGCTGAACGCGCTCATCGATGCCGGCCGCCAGGTCGTGATCGCGGCCGACCGGCCGCCGACCGATCTGGAAAATCTGGACGACCGCGTGCGCTCCCGCCTTGCCGGCGGGCTGGTGGTGGAAATGGGTCCGCTCGGCGAGGAATTGCGGCTTGAAATCCTCAAGGCCCGCATCGCCGCCGCCAGGTCGCATCATGAGAGCTTCGAGGTCCCCGATGAGGTGGTGGAGTTCATCGCCAAATCGGTGACCCATAACGGCCGCGACCTGGAGGGGGCCCTGAACCGCCTGCTGGCCCACAGCAAGCTGACCGGCCAGCCGGTGACGCTTGAGATGGCGGAGCGGGAAGTGCGCGATTTGATCCGCCCGCAGGAGCCCAAGCGGGTCAAGATCGAGGACATCCAGCGCGTGGTCGCCCGCCAGTACAATGTCAGCCGCTCCGACCTGCTTTCCTCGCGCCGCACCGCCAATGTCGTGCGGCCCCGCCAGGTGGCGATGTATCTGGCCAAGACGCTGACCCTGCGCTCGCTGCCGGAGATCGGGCGCCGGTTCGGCGGCCGCGACCACACCACCGTGCTGCATGCCGTGCGCAAGATCGAAGGGCTGGTCGGCACCGACAGCTCCCTGGCCGACGAGATCGAACTGCTCAAGCGGCAATTGCAGGAGTAGGAATCGCGGCCCTTGCACTTCGTGGCCTGAAGCGTCAATTTGATGGGTCCCGGCCCCCGCCTCCAAGCGGGCGGCCGGGATCATTGTCACACCGGGGCGCTTTATGCGCCCGTTCGATTGCGGACGGGGTCTGAAATGAAGGTCACTGTCGAGCGCGCCCAGCTCCTCAAGTCCCTGGGTCACGTGCATCGCGTGGTCGAACGGCGGAACACGATCCCGATCCTGGCCAATGTCCTCATTCGTGCCGAGAAGTCGAAGCTCGCGCTCAAGGCGACCGATCTCGACCTCGAGGTGAACGAGACGGTCGCGGCCGAGGTGGCGCCCGGCGGATCGACGACTGTGCCGGCGCACATGATCTACGACATTGTGCGCAAACTGCCGGAAGGCGCGCAGATCGTCATGGAAGCCTCGGGCGACCGCGCCGTCCTTTCAATCCGCGCCGGCCGCTCGCGCTTCACGCTGCAGACCCTGCCGGAGAGCGACTTCCCCGATCTCAATGCCGGCGAGATGAGCCACGGTTTCAAGATCGCGGCCGCCGATCTCAAACGCATGATCGACAAGACGCAGTTTGCGATTTCGACGGAAGAGACGCGCTATTATCTCAACGGCATCTATCTGCATACCGCGACCGCCGGCAAGTCCGAAACGCTGCGCGCGGTGGCGACCGACGGGCACCGCCTGGCGCAGTACGAAATTCCATTGCCGGCCGGCGCCAAGGGCATGCCCGGCGTGATCGTGCCGCGCAAGACGGTTAGCGAAGTGCAGCGCCTGATCGAAGACACCGAGGCCGACGTCAGCGTGGAATTGTCGCAGGCCAAGATCCGCTTCAGCATCGGCGATGTCGTACTGACCTCCAAACTGATCGACGGCACCTTTCCCGACTATGCCCGTGTCATTCCGCTCGGCAACGACAAGGAGCTCAAGGTCGACAAGGCCGAATTCGAGGCCGCGGTCGATCGCGTCTCGACCGTATCGAGCGAGCGCGGGCGCGCCGTCAAGCTGTCGCTGACCGGCGGACGGCTGACATTGTCGGTCACCAATCCGGATTCGGGAAGCGCGACCGAAGAAATCGAGGTCGAGTATGATTCCGACCCGCTCGATATCGGGTTCAATTCACGCTACCTGCTCGACATCGCCTCCCAGATCGAAGGCGAGACCGCCATTCTCAAGCTCGCCGATCCCGGCTCGCCGACCCTGATCCGCGACAAGGATGCCAAGGGCGCGCTTTACGTGCTGATGCCGATGCGGGTGTGAGTCGTCGGGCCGCGATTTTGATCGGCATGTCCGGCTTGCCGGCCTCGGCGTTGCACCTCCGGCGCCCGGTTGCGACGCCGGATCGGGCGCGAGGCCGGATTCGGGTCGCCCGAACGCCAGGCCCGCGCCGGGCATGACACAGAGACGATGACCGCCGTCCGCTTCCACCGCCTCGCGCTGACCAATTTCCGCAGCTATCGCGCGACCAGCGTCGCGTTCACGAGCGATCTCGTGGCGATCACCGGCCCGAACGGCGTTGGCAAGACCAACCTGCTGGAAGCGATTTCGTTCTTTGCGCCCGGTCGCGGCCTGCGCCGCGCGACGCTCGACGAAGTCGCCTTTGCCGAAGGCGACGGCTCCTGGGCGGTCTCCGCCGAAATCGAAGGCGCGCTTGGGCTGGCCACGCTCGGTACCGGGATCGCCGCGCCCGCGCCCGGGGACAGCGCCGCCAGCCGGCAATGCCGGATCGACCGCGAGCCGGTGAATTCGGCGGCGGCCTTCGCCGACCATGTGCGCATGGTCTGGCTGACGCCGGCGATGGACGGCCTGTTTTCGGGTCCCGCCTCCGAGCGCCGCCGCTTTCTCGACCGCCTCGTCGTCGCCGTCGACGCCGAGCATCGCAGCCGCGTATCGGTGCTGGAGCGTTCGCTGCGTTCGCGCAACCGCCTGCTGGAGAACCCGCGGCCCGATCCGCACTGGCTCGATGCGGTCGAGCGCGAGACGGCGGAACTTGCGATCGCGGTGGCCGCCCTGCGCGCGGAAACGGTCAAGCGCCTGCAGGGCAGCCTCGCCGCCAGCCGCGCCATCGACACGGTGTTTCCGTTCGCCGAAATTTCGCTATCCGGCTGGATCGAGGAGATGCTGCTGACGCATCCGGCGACCGAGATCGAGGATCGCTACCGCGCCGTACTGCACGACAATCGCGTGCGCGATGCCGCCGCCGGCCGCACGCTCGACGGGCCTCACCTGACCGACCTTGCGGTGGTCTATGGCCCCAAGAACATTCCGGCCGCCGATGCCTCGACCGGCGAACAGAAGGCCGTGCTCATCCGGCTCGTACTGGCGCACGCGCGGTTGCTCACCGAGATGACCGGCTATGCGCCGGTCCTGCTGCTCGACGAAGTCGCCGCCCACCTGGATCCCGGCCGCCGCGCGGCCCTGTACGCGGCGCTCGAACGGCTCGACGCGCAGGTGTTCATGACCGGCGCCGACCCGCAGGCGTTCGCCGCCATCGTCGCACGCGGCCAGGTTCTGGAGGCTGCGGCCGGGGAGATCAGCATGGCGCAATAGCGCGCCGCACCGCGCCGTCCGGGGCGTGCGGAGCGCCTCCTGCAAGCCCGCTCCGAGCCCTTGAAAATACAGGAAATACAACCATTTAAGCTTGGTTCTTTTCGGCTGTACCTGCCTTCCTTTTCATGTCACACAAAACTCCCTCCACGCGCCATTTCCGACGCTGATTCGAGGCTCCTCATGGCCGATTCCGCCCGTCCGAACACGCCCAAAGACGCATCCGACTACGACGCCGAGTCGATCAAGGTCCTCAAGGGCCTCGACGCGGTGCGCAAGCGGCCGGGCATGTATATCGGCGATACCGACGACGGCTCCGGCCTGCATCACATGGTCTATGAGGTCGTCGACAACGCCATCGACGAGGCGCTCGCCGGCTTCGCCAGGGAGGTCGTCGTCACGCTCAATCCCGACGGCTCGTGCACGGTGCGCGACGACGGGCGCGGGATTCCGGTCGACATCCACAAGGGCGAAGGCGTGTCGGCCGCCGAGGTCATCATGACCCAGCTCCATGCCGGCGGGAAATTCGACCAGAATTCCTACAAGGTTTCCGGCGGGCTGCACGGGGTCGGCGTCTCGGTCGTCAACGCGCTGTCGAGCTTCCTCAGGCTCACCATCTGGCGCGACGGCAACGAGCATTTCATGGAATTCCGCGACGGCATCGCCCAGGCGCCGCTCAAGGTCGTCGGCAAGGCTGAAGGCCGCACCGGCACCGAAGTCACCTTCCTGCCGTCGCCGAAGACCTTCACGATGACGGAGTTCGATTTTTCGACGCTGGAGCACCGTCTGCGCGAACTGGCCTTCCTCAATTCCGGCGTCACCATCGCGCTCTCGGACATGCGCCACGCGGTCGAGAAGCGCGAGGAGATGCGCTATGAGGGCGGTGTCGAAGCGTTCGTGCGCTATCTCGACCGCAACAAAACCGCGCTGATCCCCTCCCCGGTCATGATCAAGACCGAGCGCGAAGGAATTACGATCGAATGCGCGCTGTGGTGGAACGACGGCTATCACGAGAGCGTGCTGTGCTTCACCAACAACATTCCCCAGCGCGACGGCGGCACCCATCTTGCCGGCTTTCGTGGCGCGCTGACCCGCCAGGTCACGCAATATGCCGAGCGCGGCGGCATTTCCCGCAAAGAGAAGGTCGATCTCACCGGCGACGATTGCCGGGAGGGACTGACGGCGGTGCTTTCGGTGAAGGTGGCCGATCCGAAATTCTCCTCGCAGACCAAGGACAAGCTGGTCTCCTCCGAGGTGCGGCCGGTGGTGGAGAACATCGTCAACGAAGCGTTGCAGGACTGGTTCGAAATCCACCCCGCCGAAGCCAGGGCGATCGTGAGCAAGGTCGTGGAAGCGGCCGCCGCGCGCGAGGCCGCGCGCAAGGCGCGCGAGCTCACCCGCCGCAAGGGCGCGCTCGATGTCTCCTCCCTGCCCGGCAAGCTCGCCGACTGCCAGGAGCGCGATCCCGCCAAGTCGGAACTGTTCATCGTCGAGGGCGACAGCGCCGGCGGCTCGGCCAAGCAGGGGCGCAACCGCGAATTCCAGGCGGTGCTGCCGCTGCGCGGAAAGATTTTGAACGTCGAGCGCGCCCGTTTCGACAAAATGCTCTCTTCGGTGGAAATCGGCACGCTGATCACCGCGCTCGGCACCAGCATCGGGCGCGAGGAGTTCAATCCCGACAAGCTGCGCTATCACAAAATCATCATCATGACCGACGCCGACGTCGACGGCTCGCACATCCGCACGCTGCTGCTGACGTTCTTCTTCCGGCAGATGCCCGAACTGATCGAGCGCGGCCATCTCTATATCGCGCAGCCGCCGCTCTATAAGGTGACGCGCGGCAAGTCCGAGCAATATCTGAAGGACGAGCGCGCGCTTGAAGACTATCTGATCGGAAGCGGCCTGGAAGAGGCGGTGCTCACGCTCTCCGGCGGCGAGGAGCGTGCCGGCGCCGACCTGCGCAAGCTCGCAGAAGAAGCGCGCCAGATCCGCAACCTGCTCAACGGATTGCACAACCGCTACAACCGCAAGATCGTCGAGCAGGCCGCGATCGCCGGCGTGCTCACGCCGAAAGTGACCGGCGACCCCAAAGCCGCCAAGGAAGCCGCCGACTATATCGCGCGCCGGCTCGATGCGCTGGCGGAGGAAACCGAGCGCGGATGGAAGGGGACCTTTACGCCCGACCAGGGCTTCCAGTTCGAGCGCACCGTGCGCGGCGTGAAGGAAGCCGCGATCATCGATAGCGCCCTGCTCGGTTCGGCCGACGCGCGCAAGCTCGACGAATTCGCCGCCTCGCTGCAGCAGATCTACGCCAAGCAGGCGACGCTGCGCCGCAAGGACGAGAGCGTTGCCATCCACGGCCCAGTCGACCTGTTCGAGGCCATTACCGGCACCGGCCGCAAGGGCGTGGCGCTGCAGCGCTACAAGGGGCTTGGCGAGATGAACCCCGAACAGCTCTGGGAAACCACGCTCGACACCAATGTGCGCTCGCTCCTGCAGGTGAAAGTGAAGGAGACCGACGAGGCCGACGATATTTTCACCAAGCTGATGGGCGAACTGGTGGAGCCGCGCCGCGACTTCATCCAGGAGAACGCGCTCGCCGCCAGCGTGGACGCGTAACCGAACCGTGCCTTGATTAGACGTCGTCTTGGCCGGGCTTGTCCCGGCCATCCGCGTCTTTTGACCCTGCCCGGTCACGCGACGCAATTGCCCGCGGCAAGCAGCGACGGGAGCGGCCAGACCGCTCGCATCTGGCGTCGTCAACCTGGCCGCCGACAATTTCAAAACAAGTCGAAATACTCCTTCATTTCCCAGCGCGTGACTTCCGGGTCGTCGTCCTTTTCGCTCTGGCGGAAGCGCGCGATCTCGGCGTCCTTGATCCGGCAATAATAGTCGACAAAACCGGCGCCGAATTTCTCGACGAACAGCTTGTCGTTGCGCAAGGCCGACACGGCCTCGGCGAGCGATTTGGGCAACGGCTCGGCCTTGGTCTCGTACGGCGTGTCGGCCGACGGCCCGGGATCGAGCTTGCGCACGATGCCGTCGAGCCCGGCATGAATCTGCGACGCCAGATAGAGATAGGGATTGGCCGTCGGCTCGCCGATGCGGTTTTCCAGATGCGTCGCCGGATCGCCGGGCTCCCCGAGCACGCGCACCATCACCCCGCGATTGTCGCGCGCCCAGATCGCGCGGTCGGGTGCCAGCGAATAGGCGCGATAGCGCTTGTAGCCGTTGATGGTCGGCGTCGCGAAGGCGGCGGCGGCGCGCGCATGGGCGATAAGCCCGGCGAGATAATGGCGCGCCAGCGGCGACAGAACTTCGCGGCCATTTTCCGAGCGAAAGAGATTCTCCCCCGATTTGCGCTCAAGCAGCGACTGGTGCAGGTGCCAGCCGCTTGAAAACAGGTTCGGCAGTCCCGGCCGGCACATGAAGCTGACCAGATAGCCGTGCCGGCGCGCCACCTGCTTCATCGCGGCGCGGAACAGGATCATCTGGTCGGCTGGCAGAAGACCGGTCCCGGCCGCGAACGTGAACTCGCACTGGCTCGGTCCCAGTTCGATTTCGAGCGAGCGCAGCGGCAAGCCGAGCGCCATGATTTGCCGACGCAGGATGTCGAGGATCGGCTCGATCTGGTCGAAGCGCGTCTCGGTCAGATACTGGAAACCCTGGGTCACCAGGCTGACGTCGGCAGGCTCGCCGGGCCAGGTCGCGTCCGACGGCGCAAGCCGGGGATTGTCGATACGGAACAGATGAAACTCGACCTCCAGCCCCGACATGAAGTCGAAGCCCGCCTGCGCGGCCTGGGCGAGCGCAGTGCGCGCGATCTGGCGGGTGGAGAACGGCACCGGCTTGCCGTTCGTGAAATAGATGTCGCAGAGGAGCCAGCCGGTCCTGCTTGCCCAGGGCAGGACACGGAAGGTTGCGGGGTCGGCGACCATCACGAAATCGCCGCCGCCTTCCATTTCCGGCATGCCGAAACCGCCGCCGGCCGTGAACACCGGAAACACGGTGCGATGCGAAGTGTCCTTGGCGAGCAGCGTGGTGGTCAGATTGACGCCCGCGCGCATGAGCGTCCCGGCCTCGCTCGCCACCACCGTCTTGCCGCGCAGCACGCCGTGCTGGTCGGCAAACGAGAAGCGCACCAGCTCCAGCTTGTGCTGCTTGATGGCGCGCACGACCGCGCGCGCGGCCGCCGCCTGCGCCGCGGTCCACAGGCCGTGGCGTTCGACAAAGCTCGACCCGGACGATGTCTTGCGAGGAGCCATTGCAGGCAGCCGGGAGACGGTCAGTGCCCGTTCAGCCAGGACGAAAGCTTGCGCCGGCGTTCCTCCGCCGCGCGCCAATAACCCCGCCAGTCGTCCGCCGGACCCACGCCGTCCACCGCGGCCGGTCCGGTGATCGAGGCCGCACTCTCTTCATCGAGCAGCATCAGCGGCTTCTGTCCTTCGCCCGCCTTGGCGATCGCCTCGCGCAACAGGCGGCGATAGAGCGTGATCGCGCGGTCGGCCTGGCCGAGATGCTCCCTGGTGCGGTCCTGGATCGCGCCCTGCGACTCCACCGCCCACTGGTCGTGCACATTGATGTCGGCGCCCATGCCGGTATAGGTCGCGTGCTGCTGCTCGTGCGGATCGAAGCCGTAATCGTTGCGCTTGTTCTTGCGCGAGACGTAGTCGGGCAATTCGTACAATTCGAGCCGCTGGCGGCGCATCTCGGCCTTGTCGACCGGTTTACCGAAGCTGGTGAAAATCGCGTACCAGTAATTACCGGTATCATCGACCGGCACGTGCCATTGCGAAATCGTCATTTCGCTCGACATCGGGATGATGAAGGCATTGGGGAACAGCAGATTGGTGACGCGGATGTGCGCTTTCGCGTCGTTGATCTGACGGCGCGTGACGAGGCGCATGCCGAAGTCGGTCGGCTCGATCTCGATCTGCGGGCGGGTGTATTCGCGCATGATGCGCGTGATCGGCATGTCGGAATCGAGCGTCTTGTCGCGGAACTGCTTGCCGTAGCCCTTGGACGGGTCTTCGTCCTCGAAAAAGCGGTGCAGGAACGAGGTGTGCGAGGGATCGATGCCGACTTCGAGCGCCTGCAGCCAGTTGCACTCGATCAGGCCCTTGAACGCGAATACGTGGCTGTCGGGCGCGATAAAGCAATCGAGGCGCGGAAAGGCCGGCGGCGCGCCCGGTCCGAGATAGGCCCACAGGATGCCGCTGCGCTCGATCACCGGATAGGCGGTCTGCTTCACGTTTGCGCACAGCGGCGAGCCGACCGGTTCGGCCGGCGTGTCGAGGCACTTTCCATTTACGTCGAACAGCCAGCCATGGAACGCACAGCGCAGGCCGCCGTCCTCGAGGCGGCCGAAGGCCAGGTCGGCGCCGCGATGCGGGCAATGGCGATCGACGAGCCCGTAGCGGCCCTTCTCGTCGCGAAACAGAACGAGATTCTCGCCGAACAGGCGAACCGGCCTGACCGGCCGGTTGGTGGCAAGCTCGTCGACCAAGGCGGCTGGCTGCCAGTATCGCCGCAACAGCGCGCCGGCCGGGGTGCCCGGGCCAATGCGGGTAATCAGATCGTTTTGTTGCGCGCTCAACATCGCCGGTGTCTCCGTTGACCAGGTCGTATCGGAGACAAGCTTAAACGATCGGCGCCCGCGCGGGGAACACAATCCCGGGAATCCGACGACCGAACGCCGGCTCGCGCTCCGCGCCGGCGCGGTCGCGTCGATTCCTTTCAACCCGCCAGCGTCCGGCGACGCCAATAGGCATCGCGGCGGTCGCGCAGATGTTCGGCGGCAGACTTGGCTTCGCCTGCGCTGGCCGCCGCGCAGGTGCGGTATTCGAGCTCCTCGATCTTGTGCGGGAGCGGGCGGCGGAAGGCCTTGAACAGGCGCGCGGACGGTTTCGGCGTCAGATCCGAAAGGACGCGCGCAACGTTTCCGGCATGGCCGAAGGCTACCAGCGCGCCGGTCTCGGCGTGGCGAACCTCGTAGATACCGGGGCCGAGCGGCGCCTCGATCGGCCGGCCCGACTGCGGATCGGGAAACGACCGCCACGCCCCCCAAGGGCTCACCATGCATTCACCTTTGCGTTTGAACGTCTGCGGGTACCGGATGGCCCGGCGGACGCCGACTATCTGCGTCTGACGGCAACGCCATGCAAGCGGGTTCGTTCCGCAGACCGCACGGTTATCCAC
>WBUW01000479.1 GCA_008933495.1 Pseudorhodoplanes sp. | reverse complement strand
GGAAGGTCTTCTCGGACTTGTCGAAGACGACGGCGAGGTGGGTGGGCCGTTCCTCCGGCTTCATTTCGCGCAACAGCTTCCAGAGCATGTTGCAGAAGCCGAGCACGGCATTGATTTGCAGCCCGTCAGACTTGCGGTTGAGCGGGGGCAGCGCGTGATAGGCGCGGAAAATGTAGGAGGAGCCGTCGACCAGGAAGACGTGATCGCCCTTCTTCAGCGCGCGCGCGGCCGCGCCGCCGGCCTTGCCGGCGCTCTTGCCATCACTGTTGGCGGCGGTTTTCCCGGTCTTGGCCTTGGCGGCGGATCTGGCGGGCATGGCGCCGAATGTGGGCTGTGGACGCCGCCTTGGCAACGGACAGGTGGCGGGCGGGGAACCGGCGTGCACCGAAAATCGCACGGCGTGCTTGCCTGCCGCGCGCCGCCCTCGCCAGTTCCGGCGGCGTCTGCTAAGAGGCCCCGCCGGCGCGGCCGCGCGCCCGAACCACCACGAATGATCGTCCCATGCGTATTGCCATGATCGGCTCCGGATATGTGGGGCTCGTCTCCGGAGCCTGCTTTGCCGATTTCGGCCACCATGTGGTGTGCGTCGACACCGACCGTGACAAGATCGCAAGCCTCAGGCGCGGCGAAATGCCGATCTACGAGCCCGGCCTCGGCGAGCTCGTGGCGCGCAATGCCGGGCAGGGGCGGCTTTCCTTCTCGACCGATCTGACGTCCGCCATCGGCGGCGCCGACGCCGCCTTTGTCGCGGTCGGCACGCCCTCGCGCCGCGGCGACGGTCATGCCGATCTCACTTATGTCTATGCCGCGGCCCGCGAGATCGCCGCGGCGCTGACCGGCTTTACCGTGATCGTGACCAAGTCCACCGTCCCGGTCGGCACCGGCGACGAGGTCGAGCGCATCGTGCGCGAGGCGCGTCCGGATGCCGATTTCGCGGTGGTCTCGAATCCGGAATTCCTGCGCGAGGGCGCGGCCATCCGCGACTTCAAGCATCCCGACCGCATCGTGGTCGGCACCGACGATCCGCGCGCCCGCGCGGTGATGGAAGAAATCTACCGGCCGCTCTATCTCAATGCGGCGCCGATCATGGTCACCGGCCGGCGCACGGCCGAGCTGATCAAGTATGCCGCCAACGCCTTTCTCGCCACCAAGATCACCTTCATCAACGAGATCGCCGACCTCGCCGAGAAAGTCGGCGCCGACGTGCAGGACGTCGCGCGCGGCATCGGCCTCGACAACCGCATCGGCGCCAAGTTCCTGCATGCCGGGCCGGGTTACGGCGGCTCGTGTTTCCCCAAGGATACGCTGGCGCTGATCAAGACCGGGCAGGATTTCGAGGCGCCGCTGCGGATCGTGGAGACGGTCGCCGCCGTCAACGACCAGCGCAAGCGCGCCATGGCGCGCAAGGTGGCGGCCGCGCTCGGCGGGCAGATGCGCGGGGCGACCGTCGCCGTGCTCGGGCTGACCTTCAAGCCCAACACCGACGACATGCGCGATGCGCCCTCGATCCCGCTGATCACCGCGCTGCATGACATGGGCGCGCGCGTGCGCGCCTACGATCCGGTCGGCATGGAGCAGGCGAAGCCGCTGCTGCCGAACGTGACCTATTGCGCGGATGCCTATGCCTGCGCCGAAAAGGCCGACGCGCTCGTGCTCGTCACCGAATGGGAGCAGTTCCGGGCGCTCGATTTCCGCCAGCTCGGCGAGATCATGGCCAGGAAGGTCGTGGTCGATCTGCGCAATATCTACCGCGCCGACGAGATGGCGCGGCACGGTTTTCAGTATGTCAGCGTGGGGCGAAGCGGATCATGACGATATTGGCCGCTCGTCCCCGCGCAGGCGGGGACCCAGAACACGACAGCCAGGTCGGCGAGGCTGGATTCCCGCTGGCGCGGGAATGAGCGGCGACTGAAGTCGCCTCATGACGAATTTCACACCCGCCCTTCCGATCGACGACGCGTTGCCCGCGCTCACCGCGGCGCTCGCTTCACATAACGCCGCGGTCCTCGTCGCCCCGCCGGGTGCCGGCAAGACCACGCGCGTGCCGCTGGTGCTCGCGCGCGAGACCTGGGCCGCGGACCGGCGCATCATCGTGCTCGAACCGCGCCGGCTTGCCGCGCGCGCCGCCGCCGAGCGCATGGCCGCGACGCTCGGCGAAAAGGTTGGCGGGACGGTCGGCCTGCGCGTGCGCTTCGGCTCGAAAGTCTCGCGCGCAACGCGCATCGAAGTCGTTACCGAGGGAATCTTCACGCGGCTTGTGCTTGACGATCCCGCGCTTTCCGGCGTCGCCGCCGTGCTGTTCGACGAATTCCACGAACGCTCGCTCGATGCCGATCTCGGGCTTGCGCTGGCGCTCGACGTGCAGCGCGGCCTGCGCGAGGACCTGAAAATCCTCGTCATGTCGGCGACGCTGGACGGCGCGCGCGTGGCGAAACTCATCGGCGACGCGCCGGTCGTCGAGAGCGCGGGGCGCGCGTTCCCGGTCGAGACGCGCTATCTGGGGCGCGATCCGCGCACGCCGGTCGAGCGCCAGGTCGCCGATGCGGTGCTGCGCGCGCTGCGCGCCGATCCCGGCTCGCTGCTCGCCTTTCTGCCGGGGGCGGGCGAAATCCGCCGTACCGAACAGCTCCTGCGCGAACGCATCAACGATACCGCGACCGATATCGTTGCGCTCTATGGCGCGCTCGAGGCCGGTGTCCAGGACCGCGCCATCGCGCCGGCGCCGCTGGGCCGCCGCAAGG
>WBUW01000014.1 GCA_008933495.1 Pseudorhodoplanes sp. | reverse complement strand
GTTCACGACGCCGCCCTATCCGCACTGGAGCGGGGCGGCGCTGGTCGGACGCGAGGGCACGCTGGTCGGCATCGGCTCGCTGATCGTGCGCGATGCGACGGGCGACGGCTCGCGCCTGCCCGGCAACATGTTCGTGCCGGTCGATCTGTTGCCGCCGATCCTCGCCGACCTGATCGCCGACGGCCGCAGCGCCGCCCCGGCGCGGCCCTGGCTCGGCGTCAATGCCGAGGAGGTCGACGGCCGGCTCGTGGTCGCCCGCGTGACCCCGCGCAGCCCGGCGGAGAAAGCCGGGCTTGCGCGCGGCGACGTGATTGCGCGGGTGGCCGGGGCGACGCCGCGCGGCCTGGCCGACTTCTACCGCCGCCTGTGGGCGCTTGGTCCCGCCGGCGCCACCGTGCCGCTCGAAATCGCGCGCGGCAGCGACGTGCGCAAGCTCGACGTCCCCTCCATGAACCGGCTCGACCATCTCAGGCTGAAAAGCACGTTCTGACCTGAAATGGCGCCGAATCGCTCGACTATTTCGGCGCGATGATCGACCAGACCGGCTGGCCGAACATGGTGTCGAGCTGCGCGGTCGCGCTGCGCAGCCAGGCCGGCGCCTGGTCGCTGTAGCCGAAGGCCATGATGGCGAACAGCACCGGCGGGACCGCGATCAGCCAGAGCGTGGTGGCGATGATGCGCGCGCGGTTTTCGGCGCGCTGCTTGGGCGTGGGCGGCGGAATGTAGGACATGCGCGTTCTTTCCCCCTTTGCTGGCGCGGACCATAGCGCATGGGCGCGAAATGTGGACACCGCTTTTCGGATGAATCCGCCACCGGCGGCGCGACCGGGCTTTTCCGCAAACGCCTGCGATTGTCATCGGCCGGCAAAGCGCGCACAAAGCGACGAGGAGGCCGCCATGACGCCCGATATCGCCGCGCTGACCGAGAAGATCGCCGCTCTGCAGGGCGAGCTCGACGCCGAACTCGCCAAACGCCGCGCCGAGCTGCGCGTCGGCCTCGAGCACGGCCGCGTCGCCTTCGAGGCCGAAATCCTGCGCCGCCACCGCGAGCTGAAGACCGCGCTCACCGCCTATGTCTGGAACGCGCGCCCGCTCGTGATCTTGTCCGCGCCGGTGATCTATGCGCTGATCGTGCCGCTTACGCTGCTCGATCTGTGCGTAAGCATTTATCAGGCGGTGTGCTTTCCCGTCTACGACATCCCGAAAGTGCGGCGCGCCGACTATCTCGTGTTCGACCGCCACCACCTTGCCTATCTCAACGCGCTCGAAAAGCTCAACTGCGCCTATTGCTCCTATGCCAACGGCCTGATCGCCTATGTGCGCGAGATCGCCGCGCGCACCGAGCAATACTGGTGCCCGATCAAGCATGCGCGACGCGTGATCGGCGCGCATGCGCGCTATGCGCTGTTCGACGATTATGGCGACGCCGAGAATTACCAGCAGCGCGCGGCGGCCTTGCGCGCGCAGCTAGCGAAAGAGGGCGAGGCGGGCGGCAACGCGCCGTAAACTGGCCGGCGTGAGCGGCGCGCCCGGGATGACGGATCGCGCGATCGCCGCGCCGCACGTCGCCTCCCCCGCAAGCGGGGAGAGGTCGACCGCCGAAGCGTAGCGAAGGCGAGCGGGTGAGGGGGAGTAGCCAAGCGCCTCGGTGACTGATTGAGCGCGTCGCGCGCAGGAATCGATACGCAGCCACACCGGTAACGATCCGGGGTCTGCAGCGCACCACTATCGTGCTGCGCTGCGCCCGGGATGACGGTGTGTCGGGCGCTCACCGTCATCCTGAGCGTGCGAGCGCAGCGGGCCTCGAAGGATCGGATATTGGGCTGCGCTCGCGGTTGTCAGGCCGCGCCCTTCTTCCCCCACAGCCGCGCGCTGGCGATGTCGGCGCCTTCGCGCAGCGACTTGAGCTTCAGCCACACCACCGGCTCCACCACCCATTCGCGGTTGGTGAAGGTGCCGAAGCCGCAATCGGTCGAGGCGATCACGCGCTCGCGGTCGCCGACCGCGGCCACCGCCTCCTCGATGCGGCGCGCCACCACTTCCGGGTGCTCGACGAAATTCGAGGTGGTCTCGATCACGCCCGGCAGCAGGATCATGTCCTTCGGCAGCGGGTGCTTCTTGAACGCGGCATATTCGTGCGCGTGGCGCGGATTGGAAAACTCGATCGAGAGCGCGCCGACATCGGCCTGGCAGAGCGCCGGCAGGATTTTTTCGAGCGCGATGTCGTGGATGTGCGGGCCTTCCCAGTTTCCATAACAGACGTGCAGCCGCACGCGCTCGCGCGGGATGCCGGCGATGCCCTTGTTGATGGCGGCGACATGCCTCTCGCAGGCCTTGACGAAATCGGCGTCGGACAGATCGCGATAGAGCATGGTGCGATCCATGGCCAGATCGGGCGCGTCGATCTGCAGCAGGAAGCCTGACTTGTGGATGGCGCGGTATTCGTGCGCCATCTCGCGCGCCAGCGCGTCGAGATAGTCGTCGTGCGTCTCGTAGTGGGCGTTGAGCATGGTCGAGGAAATGATGCCGGGCGAGGCCGCGGTCATGAACATTTCCTTGAACGTGTCGCCGGCAATGGCCTTCACGCGCGCAAGCTCGCTCTCGATCGGGGCGATGTCGAGATACTTGACCTCGCCCTGCGCCTCCGGCGCGTTCTGCTGCTTGGAGACGTGCGGGAAGCGGTGCCTGAGGTAATGCATTATTTCCGGGAATTCCTCGAACTCCCGCCCGCGCCGGCGCTTCGACACGCCGGCGAAGCCCGCCATGCGCTGCGGCACATAGGTCTGGAAGCCGACGCGCTGCTGCTCGCCGTCATTGCCGATATCGATGCCGGCTTCCGCCTGCTTGCGCACGACATGGCGCACGGCCTTGTCCATCTCGGCGGCCATCTCCGCGGCATCGAAGGCTTCCCCGGCCTCGCGGCGGATCAGCATGTCGGACAATTTGTCGTTGCGCGGCAGGCTGCCGACATGGGTGGTGAGGATGCGATCGCGGCTGATGATCATGCCTTGCTCCCGGCCGATACGCTTGCGGCCCTATCACACCGCCTTTGCGCGTCAACCACAGCCTTGCCCACGGTGCGCACGGGCGGCGCGCCGGTGCGCGTGGGCCGGCCGGTGCGGTGCACATTGCGCCGCGGGGCATACTGGAGTGGGTCCAAAGTCATTGACTGGCGCCGTCAGCGCCTGCATTATAATTCATACTGATAAGTCAAGGAAATCCGATCCGACCGGACGGTACCTTCGCTCGAGGAGCATAAGCTTTACACTCAAAATAATTCGGCCCACCGCAGAAACGTCAAAAAAACGGGCCGTCGGGGAGGAACATGGCTCAGGCTGCATCCAGGTCGGTCCCGGAATCCCGGGCCGGCGCAGAACCCGGTATCCCGCGTAATTACAATTTTGCGGCGGACATTCTCTCCCGCAATCTTGCCGCCGGGCGCGCAAACAAGACCGCCATTATCGACAGCCGCGGAAGCTGGAGCTACGGGCAACTCGCCGATCGCGTCGCGCGCTTCGGGGCGGCGTTGCGTCAGCGCGGAATGCGGCGCGAGGAACGGCTGTTCCTATGCATGCTCGATACCATCGACTGGCCGACGGCGTTTCTCGGCGCGATCAAGGCCGGGATCGTGCCGGTTGCCGTCAATACGCTGCTGACCGAGGACGACTACCGGTTCATGCTGACCGACAGCCGCGCGCGCATGCTCGTGGTCTCGGCGGCGCTGTGGCCGAAATTCCAGAACATCCTGCGCGACTGCCCGGATGTCGAAACGGTGATCGTGGCGGGCGGAGGCGCCGCCGGATGTGAGAGTTTCGAAGACGTCGTCACCGGCGCCGCGCCCGAGGACGTCACCGCGCCGACCACCTGCGACGACATGTGCTTCTGGCTGTATTCGTCCGGCTCGACCGGCAAGCCGAAGGGCACCGTGCACGCGCAGGCCAGCCTGCGCCTGACCGACGATCTCTACGGCGCGCCGATCCTCGGCATCACCGAGAAAGATGTCTGCTATTCGGTGGCCAAGCTTTTCTTCGCCTATGGGCTCGGCAATGCGCTGACGTTTCCGATGTCGGCGGGCGCGACGACCGTGCTGATGGACGAGCGGCCGACGCCCGAGAGCGTGGCCGCGCTGCTCGGGAAACATCCGGTAACGGTGTTCTACGGGGTGCCGACTTTCTACGCGGCATTCCTGGCGAGTTCCGCCGCGCCGGCGGCGAACGAGGTGAAGTTTCGCCGCTGCGTGTCGGCGGGCGAGGCCTTGCCGCCGGAAGTTGGCCGGCGATTCCGGGAAAAGTACCAATGCGACATCCTGGACGGCATCGGCTCGACCGAGATGCTGCACATTTTTCTGTCCAACCGGCCGGACGACGTGAAATATGGCACCACTGGAAAACCGGTGCCCGGTTACGAACTCAAGCTGATCGGCGACGACGGGCAGCCGGTGAAGCAGGGCGAGATGGGCGAGTTGCTGATCCGTGGCGCCTCGAGCGCGATCATGTATTGGAACAATCGCGAGCAGTCGCGCCGCACCTTCATGGGCGAATGGACGCGTTCGGGCGACAAGTATCTCCAGGACGAGCAGGGCTATTACGTCTATTGCGGCCGCAACGACGACATGCTGAAGGTCTCCGGCCTTTATGTTTCGCCGTTCGAAGTCGAAGGCGCGCTGCAGACGCATCCCGACGTGCTCGAATGCGCGGTGGTTGCCTGGCTCGACGGTGACGGCCTGATCAAACCGAAGGCATTTGTCGTGCTGAAATCGCCCGAGGCGGCAGGCGACGACTTGGCGCGCCGATTGCAGGAGCACGTCAAGGCCAAGCTTGCCCCGTTCAAATATCCGCGCTGGATCGAGTTCCGCGCCGAATTGCCGAAGACGGCGACCGGCAAGATCCAGCGTTTCAAGTTGCGGGCGGAAGCGCCCGCGTCTTAAGGTCTCCGTCAGAAGAGACCATCGCCGTCCAGAAAATGCATCAAAACAATTCACAGTCGGAGGAGTGAAGAAATGAGGAAAACACTGGTCGCGGCAAGCGCGCTGCTGGCGCTGGCCGCTGGGCCGGGTGCGACGTCCGCGCTCGCCCAGCAAAAGTCGGTGAAAATCGGGTTCGTCTCCACTTTCAGCGGACCGACCGCGGTCATCGGCAACGATATGCGCAATTCGTTCGATCTGGCGCTCGATCATATCGGCCGCAAGATGGGCGGCCTGCCGGTGGAAGTCATCTACGAAGACGATCAGCAGAAGCCGGAAGTCGGCCTGCAGAAGACGCAGAAGCTGATCGAGTCCGACAAGGTCGACTTCGTCGTCGGCTATATCTGGTCGAACGTCCTGCTTGCCTCGCTCAAGCCGGTGCTCGATTCCAAGATTTTCCTGATCAGCTCCAACGCCGGTCCCTCGCAGATCGCGGGCGAGCTGTGCAACGAGAATTTCTTCTCGACCTCCTGGCAGAACGACCAGACGCCGCAGGCGATCGGTCACTACATGAACCAGAAGGGCGTGAAGACGGTCTATCTGCTCGGACCGAACTACGCCGCCGGCAAGGACATGCTGGCCGGCGTGGCCTCCACCTTCAAGGGCAAGGTGATCGGCCAGGATCTGACCAAGTGGCCGGACCAGCTCGACTTCTCGGCCGAGCTGACCAAGGTGAAGGCGGCGAAGCCCGATGCGCTGTTCGTCTTCTATCCCGGCGCCGCCGGCGTGCAGTTCCTCAACCAGTATGTGCAGTCGGGCCTGAAGGGCCAGGTGCCGCTGTACACCGCGTTCACCATCGACTCCCTGTCGCTGCCGCGCCAGGGCGAAAATGCGCTTGGTATTCCCGGCGCGCAGCATTGGGTCAACGACCTGCCGAACGCGGCGAACAAGAAGTACGTCGCGGACTTCAAAGCCAAGCACAAGGCGTATCCGTCCTTCTACGGCGCGCAGTCCTATGACGCCGTCGGCCTGATCAACAGCGCCGTCGTCGCGGCCAAGGGCGACCTGACCAAGAAGGACGTCATGCGCGCCGAGATGCGCAAGGCCAACTATCAATCCGTGCGCGGGCCGTACAAATACGGCAACAACCACTTCCCGATCCAGAATTTCTATCTGCAGGATGTGGTGAAAGATGCCGACGGCAAGTTGACGCTCAAGACCGTTGCCACCATCATCAAGGACAGCCAGGACGAGCACGCCAAGAAGTGCAAGATGAAGTGGTGACCTGAAACGGCGCCGGACGGCAGCAGCGATGCTGCCGTCCGGCTTTTCATGAGCAACCGCGCGGGGCGCGCGGACAACGGGCTGCGATGCTGCTTTTCGTCGAACAGTTTCTGAACGGGCTGCAATTCGGTTTGCTGCTGTTTCTGCTGGCGGCCGGACTGACGCTGGTTTTCGGGATCATGGATCTCGTCAATCTGGCGCACGGGTCGCTCTACATGGTCGGCGCCTACTTTGCGGCGACCTTCACGGCGTGGACCGGCCACTTTGTCGGCGGCGTGCTGCTCGCGCTGGTGGCGACGCTCCTGGTCGGCATGGCGGTCGAAGTGATCGCCATGCGCAGGCTGTACGGCCGCGACCATCTCGACCATGTGCTGGCGACCTTCGGCCTGATCCTGTTCTTCAACGAACTGGTGCGCCTGATCTGGGGGCCGGCCGGCATGAACCTGACCCTGCCGCCCTGGCTCAATACCGCGGTCGAAATTCTTCCGGGCGTCTACTATTCGATGTACCGGCTGTCCATCATCGTGGTGGCGCTGGCGGTGGCGACCGGGCTCTACCTGATCGTGATGCGCACGCGCATCGGCATGCTGATCCGGGCCGGCGCCTCGAACCGCGAAATGATCAGCGCGCTCGGAATCAACATCAAGCTGCTCTACACGTTCGTGTTCGGGGTCGGCGCCGCGCTTGCCGGTCTTGCCGGCCTGATGCAGGCGGCCATTCTGACCGCGCAGATCGGCATGGGCGAGAACATCCTGATCCTTGCCTTTGTCGTCATCATCATCGGCGGCATCGGCTCGATCCGCGGCGCCTTCATCGCGGCCATCTTTGTCGGCCTGATCGATACGGTAGGCCGCGCGTTCCTGCCCGACATTCTCAAGCTCGCCCTGAGCCCGGCCGCCGCCGCGACCGCGGCGCCGGCCTTGTCGTCGATGCTCATCTATCTGGTCATGGCCATCATCCTGGTGGTCCGCCCCGCGGGCCTGTTTCCAGCACCTGGTAGCCGATGATGCCGGCCTTGTCCCTCCGCAACATCGTGGTCGCGCTGCTGTTGCTGATGCTTCTTCTGGTGCCGGTCTATGCGCTCGTCGTCGGCAACAATTTCGTACTGAGCCTGTTCACGCGCATCGTGATCCTCGCCATCGCGGCGACCAGCCTCAACCTGATCATGGGTTATGGCGGGATGGTGAGCTTCGGGCACGCCGCCTATCTCGGCATCGGCGGCTACATGGTCGGCATCCTGGCCTACGAGGGTATCCTGTCCGGCTTCGTGCAATGGCCGCTCGCGCTCCTGGTGTCGGCGCTGATCGCCTTCGTGATCGGCCTTCTGTCGCTGCGGACGCGCGGCGTCTATTTCATCATGATCACGCTCGCCTTCGGGCAGATGATCTATTATGTCGGCGTCAGCCTGAACCGCTACGGCGCCGACGACGGGCTGACGATCTACCGCCGCAGCAATTTCGCCGGCTTGCTGAATCTGTCCAACAAGACCGTCTTCTATTATTTCTGCCTGCTGCTTCTGCTGGCGACGATCTATCTGACCTGGCGCCTGGTGAATTCGCGTTTCGGCATGGCGATCCGCGGCGCGCGCTCCAACGACCGGCGCATGCATGCGATCGGGTTTCCGACCTTCCGCTACCGGCTCACCTGCTTCGTGATCGCGGGAACGATCTGCGGGCTGGCCGGCGTGCTGCTCGCCAACCATACCGACTTCATCAGTCCGGCGGTGATGCACTGGACGCGCTCCGGCGACCTGATCGTGATGGTGGTGCTGGGCGGAATGGGCTCGCTGTTCGGGCCGCTGATCGGAACGGTGGCGTTCCTGGCGCTGGAGGAGGTGCTGTCCGGCATCACCGAGTATTGGCAGATCATTTTCGGGCCGATGCTGCTTGCGATCGTGTTGTTTGCGCGCGGCGGCATCGACGGCTTGCTGGCGGGGATTCGCCGTGGCTGACGCGCTGCTCAGGGTCGCGGAGCTGACCAAGCGTTTCGGCGGCGTGATCGCCTCCGAAGGCGTCGCGCTCGACGTGGCCGACGGCGAGCTGCATGCCATCATCGGTCCGAACGGCGCCGGCAAGACCACCCTGATCGGGCAACTGACCGGCGAGATCGCGCCCGACAGCGGGCGCATCTATTTCGCCGGGCAGGATATCACCGCGCTGCCGACCCATCAGCGCAGCGCCATCGGCATGGCGCGCTCGTTCCAGATCACCTCGCTGTTCCTCGACATGACGGTGCTCGACAATGTCGCGCTCGCCGTGCAGGCGCATGCCGGACACTCGTTCCGGTTCTGGACCCCGGCCCGCAGCGAGCGCGCGCTGCGGGCGCCGGCGCAGGCCGCGCTCGCCCGGGTCGGCGCCGCCGATCGCGGGAACGTCGTCGTCGCCGACCTGAGCCACGGCGAGCACCGCCAGATCGAGATCGCGATGGCGCTCGCCACGCGCCCGCGCCTCTTGCTGCTCGACGAGCCGATGGCGGGCATGGGGCCGGAGGAATCGGCGCGGCTGGTCAACCTGCTGCGCGAACTGAAAAAGGAATACACCATCCTTCTGATCGAGCACGACATGGAGGCGGTCTTCGCGCTGGCCGACCGCATTTCCGTGCTCGTCTATGGCCGGGTCATCGCGACCGGGACGCCGGCCGCGATCCGCGTCAATCCGGAGGTGATCCAGGCCTATCTCGGCGAACAGCAGGCGGTGACCGGCCATGGCTGAACGCGCGATGCTCGAAATCGAGAATATCGAGACCGCCTATGGCTTCAGCCAGGTGCTTTACGGGGTGTCGCTGACGATCGCTCCGGGCGAGATGGTGACCCTGATGGGCCGCAACGGCATGGGCAAGACCACGACCGTGCGTTCGATCATGGGCCTGACGCCGGCGCGCGCCGGCTCGATCCGCTTCGACGGAAAGGAAATCCGCGGCTTCCCGGCCTATCGCGTCGCCAAGCTCGGAGTCGGTCTCGTGCCGGAGGGCCGGCAGATATTTCCCAACCTCACCACGCGCGAAAACCTGATCGCGACCGGCGCCAACCGTTCCGGCGCAAACGATCCCTGGCGCTTCGAAACCGTGTGCGAACTGTTCCCGCGGCTGGCCGACCGGCTCGACAATATGGGCGTGCAACTGTCGGGCGGCGAGCAGCAGATGCTGGCGATCGGCCGCGCGCTGATGACCAATCCGCGCCTTCTGATCCTCGACGAGGCGACGGAAGGGCTCGCTCCGCTGATCCGCGAGGAAATCTGGCGCTGCCTGGCGCGGCTGAAATCGCGCGGCCAGGCCATTCTGGTCATCGACAAGAATGTGGAGGCGCTGACCAGGATCGCCGACCGGCATTATCTGATCGAGCGCGGGCGGGTGGTCTGGACCGGCACATCGTCCGCGCTCTCGGCCAATCCCGATATTCAACATCGCTATCTTGGGATTTGAGCGGCCGGCCCGGCGGAGCCGCCCGCAAATTTCGCGCTTTTCGGCCCCGCGTGTATGCACTATTGTGCATGTCATCGAAAGGTGTCCCAAAGGTGCCCCCTTGCCGGAACCGAAAACAAAATCGGGCGAGAAGCCAGCGACTGCCGCACCCGCCCCGGGCGAGGCGCAATTCATGGCCGATGTCGGCCGGCTGGTGCGGCTCGGCCGCGCCAAGCGCGGCATGACGCGCCGCCGGCTGGCGCAGGATTCCGGCATTTCCGAGCGCTATCTCGCCCAGATCGAGAGCGGGCAGGGCAATCCTTCGGCGATCGTCCTCAAAGCGATTGCCGACGCCTTTGACATGCCGGTGGCCGACCTCCTGCCGGTCAACGGCGCGCGCCATCCGATCGTCGCCAACATCCTGTCCGTGCTCGGCCGCGTGCCGCAGCCGGACCTGCCCGCCATCGCCGATCTGATCGAGCAGAAGCTGCGCGAGCGCGTGGCGGCCGATCGCGCGCAACGCATCGCGCTCGTCGGCCTGCGCGGCGCCGGCAAGTCGACGCTCGGCCGCATGCTGGCGCAGAAATTCGGCTTCCCGTTCGTCGAACTGAACCGCGTGGTCGAGCAGGAATACGGCGCCAGCGTCTCGATGCTGATCGAGCTGTCGGGCGTGAACACCTTCCGCCGCTACGAGCGCGCGTGCCTGGAGCGCGTCATCGCCGACCACGACAAGGTCGTGATCGCAACCGCCGGCGGCATCGTCGCAAGTTTCGACACCTATGCCCTGCTGCTCCAGCGCACGCATACGGTCTGGCTGCAAGCGCAGCCGCAGGAGCATATGAGCCGCGTCATGGAACAGGGCGACTTCCGTCCGATGTCGGAAAACCGCGAAGCGATGGCCGATCTCATGGCCATTCTCGAAGCGCGGCGCGCCGACTATTCGCGCGCGGAGGCGCAGCTCGACACCTCCGGCGAAAGCGTGGACCGGAGCGCCGAGAAGCTCGCGCGCCTGGCACAGGAGCTGATCCGATGAGCGAACTGGCCGATGCCGGATTTCTGGAACTGCCCGCGCAACGCCTCGAATACCGCATGATCGGGCCGCGCCCGGCGCAGGCGCCGACCATCGTCATGCTGCATGAGGGCCTCGGCTGCGTGGGCATGTGGGGCGATTTTCCCGAGCGCCTGGCGGAAGCCACCGGGGCCGGGGTTTTCGCGTATTCCCGCGCCGGATATGGCCGATCCAGCCCGGTCCCGCTGCCGCGCCCGCCCACCTACATGCACAGCGAGGCGACCGGGACGCTGAAGGAAATCCTCGCCGCCATCGGGTTCCGCCGCGGCCTGTTGCTCGGCCACAGCGACGGCGCCTCGATCGCGACCATCTATGCCGGCAGCATCCAGGATCACCGCGTGCGCGGGCTGGTTCTGATCGCGCCGCATTTCTTCGTCGAAGACGTCAGCCTGCGCCAGGCCGCGGAAGCAAGGACGGCTTACGAGTCGGGCGATCTCAAACAGAAGCTCGCCCGGTGGCACAAGGATCCCGACAACGCATTCCATGGCTGGAACGGCGCCTGGCTCGATCCGAAATTCCGCGGCTGGGACATCACGCCGGAACTTGCCTACATCCGCGTGCCGATCCTGATCGTGCAGGGCGAAGACGACGGGCACGGCACCGTCAAGCAGATCGAGGCCGCGCGGGAGGAATGCTATTGCCCGGTCGATGTCACGCTCGTTGCCGGCGCGCGACACGTACCGCACCGCGAGGCGCCGGAGGTGACGCGCGATGCGGTCGCGGCCTTCATCAATCGACTGCTGCGCACGCACGGCGAGGCTGAGGCGGCCTGACGCGCGCAACCCCGGCAGGCGCCGGACGCCCGCCGGGGCTTGGTTGCGAAAACCGCACGCGAACGGTTGGCGGTCGCGTCAGTTCTTCTTGTCCGGCATGCCGGCACCCGAACCGGTGGTGGCCATCGTGTTCGGTACGCATCGCTGGGTAGCGCCCTGCTTGGCCTTTTCACAGTCCGCCATCGAGGCGAACGTGCAGCTCGTCTTGGCGTTGGTTCCCGGACCCTGCAGACAGAACTTGCCCTGGTTTGCCGGGGTCGCGGTCTGCGCGAGGGCCGGCGCCGCGAGGGCGAAGGTGAGCAGGGCCGCTGAAGCGATGGTCAGGCGCATGGACGTCTCCTTTTGAACGTTCCGAGGCCCCCGAGACCCGCCTGGCAAGAACGGCTGAGGCGCACATGCGTTCCCCTCCGCCGGCCGGCCGGAGCGGCCAGCCGGTCCATCGGCGGCCGCCGGACCGGGATTTAATTGTAGACAAGGTCTAAACATGAATTATAGTGCATGTTGGCCGCGGGCGTTCCCCGGCCAGCGAAAACGGCAGCACGGGGATGGTCATGGCAGAGGGCAGCCGCAAGCTTGCACACGGCGCGCGCCGGATCGATTTCGCCACCGACCCCTCGCGCTATCGGCACTGGAAGCTCGCCGTCGACGGCGCCGTCGCCACCCTGACCATGGACGTGGACGAGAAGGGCGGGCTCTACGAGGGCTATGACCTCAAGCTGAATTCCTACGATCTTGGCGTCGACATCGAACTGGCCGATGCGATGCAGCGGCTGCGCTTCGAGCATCCCGGCGTGAAGGTGGTGCTGCTGCGCTCGGGCAAGCCGCGCGTCTTCTGCGCCGGCGCCAATATCCGCATGCTGGCGGGAGCCGCACATGCCGACAAGGTCAATTTCTGCAAGTTCACCAACGAGACCCGCAACGGGATCGAGGATTCCAGCGAGTTTTCCGGACAGAAGACGATCGCGGTCGTGACCGGGTCGTGCGCCGGCGGCGGCTATGAGCTGGCGCTCGCCGCCGACCACATCATGCTCGTCGACGACGGCTCCTCCACGGTCGCGCTGCCGGAACTGCCGCTGCTCGCGGTGCTGCCCGGCACCGGCGGGCTCACGCGCGTCACCGACAAGCGCAAGGTGCGCCGCGACCATGCCGACGTCTTCTGCACGATCGAGGAAGGCATCAAGGGCAAGCGCGCGGTGGAGTGGCGGCTGGTCGACGAGATCGTGCCGAACACCAGGCTTGAAGACGTGGTAAGGCAGCGTGCCGCCGAGTTTGCGAAAAAGTCGGACCGGCCCGCGGACGCGCAGGGCATCAGCCTGACGCCGCTCAAGCGCGCATTCACCGACAACGGGATCGCGTATTCGACCTTGGCGGTCGACTATAACCGGGCCGGCCGCATCGCGACGATCACGCTGCGCGGGCCGGAAACCCCGCCGCCGGCCGACGCAAAGGCGCTGCTGGCGCAAGGCGCCGGTTTCTGGCCGCTGCGGCTGGCGCGCGAACTCGATGACGCGATCCTCGACCTGCGCACCAACGAGCCCGAGATCGCCGTGATCGTGTTCAGGTCGGCTGGCGACCCCGCGCAGGTGCTGGCCTACGACGCATTTCTCGACGCCAACACGGCGAACTGGCTGGCGCGCGAAATCCGCCTGTACTGGAAGCGGGTGCTCAAGCGCGTCGATCTGACCTCGCGTTCGCTGGCGACAATCGTGGCGCCGGGCTCCTGCTTTGCCGGCACGCTGGCGGAACTCATCTTCGCGGCTGATCGTTCCTACATGTTGATTGGCCAGCTTGGCGGCAGCAACCTGCCGCCGGCAACCATCGCGCTATCGAACGCAAATTTCGGCCCCTATCCGATGTCGAACGGCATTACGCGTCTGCAAAGCCGGTTCCTCGACGACAAGGAATCGCTTGACCGCGCGCGCGGCAAGATCGGCGAATTTCTCGATGCGGCAGCGGCGGAAGAGGCCGGACTTGTCACCTTCGCCTTCGACGACATCGACTGGGATGACGAAATCCGCATTTTCCTCGAGGAGCGCGCGAGCTTCTCGCCGGACGGTCTCACCGGCATGGAAGCCAATCTGCGCTTCGGCGGTCCCGAGACCATGGAATCGAAAATCTTCGCGCGCCTGACCGCGTGGCAGAACTGGATTTTCCAGCGTCCGAACGCGGTCGGCGAGGAAGGCGCGCTGCGCCGTTACGGCAGCGGGCAGAAACCGGCTTTCGATATGAAGCGGGTTTGAACACACGGCGTCATCCCGGATGCGGTGCAGCGCGTGGCGGTGCACCGCTGATCCGGGATCGCTAACGGTCCCGGGTCTACAGCGCATCACTTCGTGCCGCGCTGCGCCCGGGACGACGGAAACAAAGAGGAGCGTCCCGTGAACATCATGAACGTCGATTACTCGACCCAGATCCCCAACAATGTCGGCCTCACCGAGGACCCGCGCGTGCTCAAGGCGCTGGAGACCTGGCATCCAGGCTATCTCGACTGGTGGCAGGACATGGGACCGGAGGGCTTCCAGGAATCGCTCGTCTATCTGCGCACCGCCGTCTCGGTCGATCCCAAGGGCTGGGCCAAGTTCGACTATGTGAAAATGCCGCAATACCGCTGGGGCATCCTGCTGGCGCCGGCGGAGGCGAACCGCAAGGTGCCGTTCGGCCAGCATTATGGCGAGCCGGCCTGGCAGGAAGTGCCGGGCGAGCACCGCGCCATGCTGCGCCGGCTGATCGTGATCCAGGGCGACACCGAACCGGCCTCGGTCGAACAGCAGCGCCATCTCGGCAAGACCGCGCCCTCGCTCTACGACCTGCGCAACCTGTTCCAGGTCAATGTCGAGGAAGGCCGCCATCTGTGGGCGATGGTCTACCTGCTGCAGAAATATTTCGGCCGCGACGGCCGCGAGGAGGCCGACGAATTGCTGCGCCGCCGCTCCGGCTCGGCCGACGCCCCGCGCATGCTCGGCGCCTTCAACGAGGCGACGCCGGACTGGCTGTCGTTCTTCATGTTCACCTTCTTCACCGACCGCGACGGCAAGATGCAGCTCGAATCGCTGGCCCAGTCGGGCTTCGATCCGCTCTCGCGCACCTGCCGCTTCATGCTGACCGAGGAAGCCCATCACATGTTCGTGGGCGAGACCGGCGTCGGCCGCACCGTGCAGCGCACCTGCGAGGCGATGACGGCGGCGGGCATCGAGGACCCTTACGACATCGCCAAGGTGCGGGCGCTCGGCGTCATCGATTTGCCGACCGTGCAGAAGAAGCTGAATCTGCACTATTCGCTGTCGCTCGACCTGTTCGGCTCCGAAGTCTCGACCAATGCGGCGAACGCGTTCAACGCCGGCATCAAGGGCCGCTTCCAGGAGACCAGGATCGAGGACGATCACCGGCTGACCAACAGCGTTTATCCGGTGATGAAGTTCGTCAACGGCGAGATCAAGCTGGTGGACGAGCCGGCGCTGACCGCGCTCAACATGCGGCTGCGCGACGATTACACCCACGATTGCGGCAAGGGCGTCGAGCGCTGGAACAAGATCATCGAAAAGACCGGCGTGCAGTTCCGCCTCGAACTGCCGCACGTGGCCTTCCATCGCCACATCGGCGAGTTCAAGGACGTCCATGCGACCCCGTCCGGCCTCCTGGTGGACGACGCCACCTGGGCCAAGCGCAAGGACGAATGGCTGCCGTCGAAGGCCGACGGCGACTTCATCGCCGAACTGATGCAGCCGGTGTCGGAGCCGGGCAAGTTCGCGAACTGGATCGCCGCGCCGAAGGTCGGCATCGACAACAAGCCGGGCGATTTCGAATACGTGAAGATCGCGGCTTAGATTTCTTTTTCTGCGTCATCACCGGGCCGCCGCGAAGCGGCGAGACCCGGTGATCCCGCTCAGGCGGGCACGACGTGCGCCCCTAAGCGGGATGGCATCTGAACCCGGGCTTGCCCGGGTTCAGGAAAGTTTGAAACTGAAGTCGGGTAAACCAGACTTCAGGTGTCAAGCCCGGCCATGACGAATACGAGAGGTTTGCGTGAGATGGACGCAACAACCGCCACCGCCCCGAGGAAGCAGCATCTCATCGATCCGGAGATCTGCATCCGCTGCAATACCTGCGAGGAGACCTGCCCGGTCGACGCGGTGACGCACGACGACAACAACTACGTCGTCGATCCGGACAAGTGCAATTTCTGCCTCGACTGCATCGCGCCGTGCCCGACCGGCTCGATCGACAATTGGCGCGTCGTGAGCAGGCCCTATACGATCGCCGAGCAGTTTTCCTGGAATGAGTTGCCCGCCCAGCAGCCACTCGATGCCGCGGCGAGCGGGGCGGGCGAGGACGAGGCGGCCGACGCGGAGGCCGCGCGCCTGATCGCGCAGGCGCATCAGGGCGCCGGCGGCAAGAGCGTGGCGCCCGCCTCCGCGAGCAAGCCCAAGATCAATCTCTATAACCGCGGCAAGCCGGCAATTGCGACCATCACCGGCAATCTGCGGCTGACAGCCGCCGATGCCGACAACGACGTGCGCCACATCATTCTCGATTTCGGCGCGCAGGTATTCCCGGTGCTGGAAGGCCAGAGCATCGGCATCATCGCGCCCGGCACCGACAAGGACGGCAAGCCGCACAATATCCGGCTCTATTCGATCGCGAGCCCGCGCGAAGGCGAGAAGACCGGCGCCAACAATCTCTCGCTCACCGTCAAGCGCGAGCCGGGCGGGGTGTGCTCGAACTATCTGTGCGACTTGAAGAAGGGCGACCAGGTGCAGGTGACCGGTCCGTTCGGCGCCACCTTCCTGATGCCCGACGATCCGTCCGCCAACATCGTCATGATCTGCACCGGCACCGGCTCGGCGCCGTTCCGCGGCTTCACCGAGCGCCGCCGCCGCAACATGAAAGACGCGCCCGGGCGCATGATGCTTTATTTCGGCGCGCGGCGGCCGCAGGAGCTTCCCTATTTCGGCCCGCTGCAGAAGGTGCCGGACGGGCTGTTGCGGAAGCACTTCGCCTATTCGCGCGTACCGGGCGGGCCCAAGACCTATGTGCAGGACCGCATGCGCGCGACCGCCGACGAGGTCGCTGTTTTTCTAAGACATGAAAAGACCCACATCTATCTGTGCGGGCTCAAGGGAATGGAGTCCGGCGTCGACGAGGCGTTCGCCGACATCTGCCGCGGCGCCGGGCTCGACTGGGCCGGCCTGCGCACGCAGATGCGCGCGCAGGGGCGCTATCACGTCGAGACGTATTGATCCTCCGTGCCCCGGATCAGCGGCGCCGCATGGAGCAAAGCGCAACGGTGCACCGCTGATCCGGGACCGTTCCCAGGTTGGTGCCCGTAACGGTCCCGGGTCCGCAGCGCACCACTTGCCTGTTGCGTTGCACCCGGGACACGGAACAATTATACCAAGCGTGTTTGATCTCGACCTGTCCGCACTGTCATTGCCGGGCTTGACCCGGCAATCCATCATCTTGAGACGACTCTTCTTTTTTGCGACGGATGCGCGGGTCAGGCTCGCGCGTGACCGGTCGGAAATTGGCGCCGGTGGTATTACTCCGCCGCGCGCTTGGCGCTGTCCCACCAGGGGCACACGCCGTCCATCACGTGATAATTGCCCTCGATCACCTGCACCGGTTCGCGCAGGCCGTCGCGCGCATTCTGCAGGCGTATGTCGCGCGCCTCCAGGCGTTTTTCCGGAGACAGCCAGGAGCGTTCGTGGCCCCAGAGGCTCGGGCCGGTGACCATCTCGACCGGCTTCCAGGTGACGGGCTCGATCGTGCGTCCGCCCCAGCCGCATTCGACCATGAAGCCGGACGGCGCGTTGGCATAGAACGAGAACATGAAATCGTTGGTGTGGCGGCCGAGCGTGACGCCGATCCGGCCCGCCTCGCCGAGCGCGAGGTCGTAAGCCTGGCCGACGTCGTCGAGACTGTAGAGCTCGACCATCAGGTGATGGATGAAATTCTTCCCGGTCTCGATCAGCGCGAGGCTGTGGTGGCGCGGATTGACGTGCAGGAAATAGGCCTTGAACGGCCGCAGCGTGTAGTCGCTCAGGCCGAAGCCGAGCACCTGACGATAGAACGGCAGCACGTTGTCGATGCGCTCGACGGTCAGTACCACGTGCCCCATGCCGAGCGTGCCGGTGCGGAAGCCCGACAGCGTGCGGCCGGGCCGGAACGGATCGCCGGCATTCTCGGCGCCGTGGAAAACCTCGACCCGGTTGCCGGCGGGATCGTGGAAGAAGATCAGGTCCTGCACGCGGCGCTGGTCGGCGAGCGCGCGCTCCCCGCGCCCAACCTGCACGCCGGCGGCCTCGACCCGGGCCGCGATGCCGTCCAGTGCCGCCGCATCCGCCGCTTCCCATCCGAAGAATTGCGCGCCGTCCGTGCCGTCGGCATCGACGATCACGCGCTGCTTGCGGTCGTCCATGCGGAAGCGCAGT